>JAFDAP010000493.1 GCA_019313765.1 Deltaproteobacteria bacterium
CGGGTCTTCAGTGCCTTCTTTGTCCTTAACCCTAAACGTTGAACCCTGAACCTCATAACCCAGACCGACCTGATGTCCGATTTTTGAGCAAAGTCCTAAAAATTAGGGGGATTGCAGTCACTAAATAAATAGTTTTTACGAGGTCTGTATTTATTGTTCTATGAAAAACTTCCACCGGCCTTTTGTCGAGACACTAAAGACTTTCCTGCCCCTTAAACAATATTTCGTACGGAACCGGCGAGCCCTTGCCATAGGCCTTTTAAGCCTTCTGATCGTGGATTTCCTTCTACTCCTCATCCCCCTGATCATCAAAAGGGTAATTGATCTCCTGACAACAAAAACCGCCACTTTTTGCATCCTGCTGGAATTTGGCGCGGCTATCCTGGGAATAGCCATAATGATCGCCGTTTTCCGGTATGTTTGGAGACGCCTGATATTAGGCCACTCCAGACAGGTTGAAGAAGGCCTGAGAAATCGCATGTACAGTCACCTCCAGACCCTTTCCCTTTCCTTCTATCAGAAAACAAAGACCGGGGATTTAATGGCTAAGGCAATCAACGATATAAACGGTGTGCGCATGGCCACCGGTATGGGCATGGTGGCCCTTGTTGACGGGGTAGTCCTGGGAACCGCTGCAATCGGGTTCATGATGTCCATCAGCGTGAAGCTGACCCTCATTTCCCTGATTCCCGCGCCTATCATCGTTGTACTCACAAAAATTCTCACGCGGCGCATGTCAGGGGGTTTTGAAAGGGTCCAGAACACATTTTCCGATTTGACCGAGCAGGTCCGTGAGGCATTTGCCGGCATCAGGGTGATCAAGGCTTATAACCGCGAAGAATGGGAATATCAAAGGGTCGAAAATTCAGGCCGTAAGTACATCTCAGAAAACATGCATCTGGCCAGGACACTCGGGTTCTTTTTTCCCATGATGGCCGTGTTCACGAATATCGGCCTTGCTATTGTGATCTGGTTAGGCGGGCGGCTGACCATTTTAGGAGATATTACAACAGGTGATTTCGTGGCCTTTATAAGCTATCTGAATCTCCTAACCTGGCCAATGATGGCCATGGGATGGGTCACCAATCTGATCCAGAGGGGATCTGCCTCCATGCGCCGGATCAACCGCATCCTCTATGAAGTCCCTGAGATCAAAGATACTGCGCAACCCAGGCCCGTGCCCGGAATCAGGGGAGAAATCTCGATCAAGGGCCTCAGCATCAGATATCCCGGAAAGAGAGATGATGCCCTGAAAGATGTCAGCATGGAAATGGAGGCCGGGGAAACAGTGGCCGTGGTAGGGCCCGTCGGATCGGGCAAGACCACCCTTTTAAACGCAATACCACGTCTTCTCGACGTGCCCGCCGGGACCCTCTTTGTCGACGGTCAGGATATTCGGGAAATCCCATTGAAAACGCTGAGGAAAAGCATCGGCTTCGTGACCCAGGACGTCTTTATTTTTTCCGATACCGTGCGCAACAATGTCCTGTTCGGCAGGCCCAATGTGCCCGAAGAGGACCTGGAAGCGGCCCTTCGCGCCGCGGATATGTTTGAAGATATAAAGGAATTTGAAAATGGGCTTGATACCCTGCTGGGCGAGCGCGGGATTACCCTTTCAGGAGGCCAGAGACAGCGCCTGACAATCGCCAGAGCGCTCATTTCCGACCCGCCGATCCTGATCCTGGACGATGCCCTTTCCATGGTGGATACGCGCACCGAAGAACGGATACTGAATCGGATTCTGAGATTGAGGAGACAGAAGACCAACCTGATTGTCTCCCACAGGGTTTCCACTGTCAGCCGTACGGACCGGTCAGTGGTACTTGAACAGGGGGAAATAGTCGAGATCGGGAACCATAAATCACTAATAAAACAGGGCGGCCTGTACGCCTCACTCTATGAAAAACAGATCCTTGAACAGGAACTGGAGTAATGGAAATTCCAAATAGCAAATCACAAATAACAAACAAATTCCAGTGGCCAAAATTCAAAATTACAAACGGTTAAACAGACGGTTTTTGTCATTGAATATTGACAGACCCGTAAAAAGTCAAAAAACGTCCTTTTTTGTCATTCCGTCCCGGATCGGGGTCCGGGATGACGGCCAAGCCGGAATCCAGTGTTTTCAGAAACTTATGAATGACCTGGACCCCGGCTGCAGTTTATCCCGCACTGTATGCGGGGCCGGGGTGACGACTTTTTACGAGTGCATCAATATTGTAGTTTGAAATTTATTTGTTATTTGGTGCTTGGAGTTTGGGATTTACTTGTTATTTGGTGCTTGGGATTTGAGATTTATCCTTCGACTTCGCTCAGGATGGTGAGCCTGTCGAACCATTTTTAATCGGGTGCTTGTAGTTTGTATTTTTAGACACAAAACTCAAAGGCAGAGACATCTAAGTCTGACCTTCTGCGAAT
>JAFDAP010000494.1 GCA_019313765.1 Deltaproteobacteria bacterium
TATTGAAATTTGAGATTTATTTGTAATTTGGTGCTTGTAATTTGTATTTTTAGACACAAAAATCCAAGGCAGAGCCATCTAGCTCTGACCCCCGCGTAGCGGGATCTTCGACGGGCCCAGAGGACCAGGTTTTCAATGGAAAATAAAAGGATGGGTGTTTTGCTTTTGATGGGATCGAGTATAAGCGAGATCTGGCTTCGTGTCAATTCAGGCGCGATTTCCACATATTGCATGTCTTTCCAGAGCCCCCAAATTCATGTTTTCGTAGTCTACAAAATCCGGCCATCAGATTTGCTTTTGATTAGCAGAAGAAACCTTCACTCATGAAACCATCCTCTTTGTGGTTGCCTTCCCACTTCCCAGATTGAGATAACTGATATGGTTGTCCTATCAAAAAGATAGGGTAGCCTTCAGGACAATGCTGCAGGAAAAAGGAAATGTCCGGGCGGAAGCTATTGAGTTTCCGGTGCGAATGAGTTAGTGTCCATCCAGAAATGGCCCTTTTTCACAATCCCTGCATCAATCAGCGGGATTCCTTGTACGGCGTACTACAGTACGCCTCCGCGTAATCCCTTATTTCTTTGATCTTGTAAAAAATTGCTCATTTCTGAATTGGACACAACATAGTGCCCTTTTTTTCATTAATGGATGGGCACGAGTTAATAAGGATAAAATGACTCCAAAGGAGAAATAACATGACAGACAAACCAAAAGGAATATCAGTGGACTTTCCAAAGGAACTTATCGGCGGTGTATACTCGAATAATATGGCAGTCTCTCATACGAGAGAAGAATTCATTATGGATTTTTTAATGCTTTCACCGCCCTCCGGGGCCGTGACTGCAAGAGTAATTGTAAGTCCCGGCCATATAAAGCGGATTGCCAGGGCCCTTCAGGAAAATATTTCCAAATATGAACAGGACTTTGGCAGTATTCAAATCCCCGAAGAAGCAGGGGAGAAGGTAACGATTCAATAACCAACTGGAATATAGGCACATATTAATGGAATTCTGCGATCTCAACTGCGAGCACGCTGCATGGCCGGAAGATGAGTCCTTAGACGGATCCGGAAGTTGTAGGACATTTCAGGCCATTTATTGTAAAAAGAAAAAGCATCACGTTCACAAGAATATGCCCTGTCCTGAAAAGTCAAAGCCCAAAAAAATCCCCCCTGGCCCCCACTTGTCGGCGAGCTCAAGTCGAGCCGCTTAAAAAAGGGGGGAGAGGGGGGATGGACTAAACTTCGGTTTTCTCCAGATACCGGCTAATGGCCCCGTCATATTCGTGGGTCAGTTGAAACACCTTCTTTGCTAAGCGAAGCCGTGTTTTCAGGGTTGTTTCACCTCCCGTTGACTCCATCTCTTTTAATACCACCTCATAATCGGCCGGATCCACTATGACCGTGACATCCCTGTAATTCTTGGCGGAGGATCGAAGCATGGAAGGTCCCCCGATATCTATGTTCTCAATGGCATCTTCCAGCGTCACCCCCTCTTTGGCGACGGTTTTTTCAAACTGGTAGAGATTAACCACTACCATGTCAATAGGCTTGATCCCGTGCTCGTTCATCATTCTTACATGTTCCGGGTTGTCACGGAGCCCCAAAAGACCTCCATGGACCTTGGGATGAAGTGTCTTAACGCGGCCGTCCATCATTTCGGGAAATCCGGTATAATCGGAAATATCCGTCACTGAAACTCCGCCTTCACGAAGGGCTTTAGCCGTTCCTCCCGTGGAAAGGATCCCCACCCCGAATTTGGAAAGCGATTTTGCAAATTCCGCAACCCCCGTCTTGTCGGTGACACTGATAATTGCCGTCTCGATCTTGCCCATTTTTTAGCTCCCTCGGTTTGATTTTATACAGTTTAAGAAAATGATTTTGTAAGGGCGTCCCGCGCACCGATAAGGGCAGGCTAAGGCCTGATGAGTATCAGAATACAGGACAGGGGCCAAAGGGTCAAGGTTATATACACTGCCCTTTTTGGTAAGCAGGTCTTTTGTAGGACCAAGTGTTCTATCTTATGCCTTACCCTTTTCATGCGAATCAATAAATACAGGGACAAAGGTCGTCAGATCCTCAACAACGCAGACATCGGACACATTAAAGATTGCGGCGTTGGGATCGGAGTTGATGGCCACAATGAATCCTGAAGAGCGCATGCCGGCGATATGCTGGGTTGCACCTGATATGCCGGCCGCAATGTAGAGTTTTGGGCTGACAGTAGCGCCGGTATAGCCCACTTGCCGGTTACGATCCAACCATTTACTGTCGCATACCGACCTGGACCCTGCCACGGCGGACTTAGGAAACAATGCTGCAAGCCGCTCGATAATCTCCAGGTTTTCTTTCCTGCCGATTCCCTTTCCTGCCGAGACAATAACGTCGGCCTCGGTCAAAGCCGAG
>JAFDAP010000495.1 GCA_019313765.1 Deltaproteobacteria bacterium
CTCGTCAAGGATATTGGCGCCGCCATGGGGTTCGGTCATCGCCAGACATGCATGATGCATGTCAGGCCCGGTGAAAACTCCTATTAAACACATCTAACGCCAAAATGGGGGATTTTTTGGGCTTGGGGCGCCATGGATGGTCTAAGGGGTTGATATTACTGGACCCGGATTTTTACAGCCCAGAAAATGCTACGAACACATGGTGCGGAAAATATGCACTTTAAAGAAAATTTAGGTTGCATTTAACGATTGGGGGTGTTATAGACATGGTGACGGATACGACATAGTAACCTATTTCGTAGGAGGGCACCATGTTTCCAAGAATTTCAAGATCGACCAAGAATGGAAAGGCATATGAATACTTGGTCGTCAGTGAGTCAATTCACGTAAAGGGAAAGGGATCGACTACTCGCAACATTGCCAATTTAGGCAATATAAAGAGATTCAGTTGCCACGACATTGAGAATCTTATTGATGGCTTCATTAGAATATTTAAACTGGAGAACTATTGTTTGTCAGAGGATGTGGAGGTGGTGGAATCCCTGGAACATGGCAGCATTATTTTTTGGCAAAAGATATGGGATAAGTTAGGGCTGTCGAAAACAATCAAAAATAAAGTGAAAAAAAGGGACAAGAGGGTTAAGCTTGAAGTTGAGAAATATGTGGAAGCGATGGTAATCAATCGATGCATTGATCCATTAAGCAAGCTCGGGACAACGAGATGGATAGAGAGGACATGTTACAAGGAGATGAAAGGTTATAGAGATCTCCCTCTCGACGTCACCTATTTTTATAGAAGTATGGATCATCTGTTAAAGATAAAGGATGATTTAGAGCTTGCCATATTTGAAAAACTGAAAAACCTTTTTAGCATAAACGTGAAGTTGACATTCTATGATATAACCTCAAGCTTTTTCTACTCTGACAGTTGTGCAATAAGTGAAAACGGTTACAGCAGAGATAATAGGCCTGAGAGGGAGCAGATTGTTATAGGTGTAGTGACTTCCTACGAAGGCTATCCTATAAAGCATTATGTTTTTCAAGGTAATACCAAAGACGAAACCACGGTTAAGGATGTAGTCAAGGAGCTGAAGAAGACTTACAACATAGAAGAGACGACATTTGTAGGTGATCGAGGCATGATCACTAAATTGAACCTGGACAAGCTTGAGGGAGAAGGCTTTGACTATATAATGGGGGTAAAACATCGTCAGGATGAAATTTGCAACATGTTGCTTTTGGAACAAGTCTTTGAAGAAAATTATGAGATTTATAAAGGATTGAAAATCCGAGAAAGAAGGGTCAAGGTAAAAGACTTTTTGATTTGGAAAAGTAAGAAGATAATGAGGGAACAAAAGGGGAATCTTACGGATGACAAATTTGCCTTGTTAGAAAAGGAGATATTGAGCCTTGGCAATAAAAGCGAGCCAAAAAGCCGGACCTATAAGGATATACTTGGGAGCATAATCAAGGGAATTGATTCGAAGGTCTGCCATAAGGTATTCAGGGGAATCAAAAAGTATCAAGGAAAATATGAAGATGGATTGAGATATATTATTTGCCTGAATGAGGAAAGGAAATCTGCCTCGCAAAAGAAAAGAGAAGCACATATTTTAAAATTGTCAAAAAAGTTGGACAAAGTATTTTTGCAAAATAGCAGGGGCAGAGAATACAATGATACAGAGAAAGCTCTCAACAAGATATTCGAAGGATACAAAGTCAAATTCAAAAGATTCTTTACCATAGTAAGGGATACAAAAAGCAAGAAAGCTGTTGGATACAGCATAAATCAGAAAGGGATAGAGCAAGAAAAGAAGTTTGATGGAATATTTGTTCTTTTGTCGAGCAGATATGATTTAGAACCGTGCAAGGTAGTTGAAACATATAAGAACTTGAAAGAAGTTGAGATGCTGTTTGATGATCTTAAAAACTTTGTGGACATACGACCAATAAGGCACAGGTTAGAAGTGAGAGTAAGGGCCCACGTATTTCTCTGTGTTTTGGCATTACTGTTGAAGAGGATATTTGAGATAAACTACATGGGAGGCAAATGTATAATGGAGCCATTAGAAGAGATATCTAAGTCCAAACTGGTCAAATACAAAGTAAAATTTTCAAAAAGAGAAGACAGAACCCAAACATTTCCTAAAGTGACGAACACGACTCCCACGCAAAGAAAGTATTTCAACATGGTCGGAATTAGAAACCCGATGAGTCTGGAAAAATTCGTATGGTGAGGAAAGCAAAAAGTTAACCAGTTGATTTTTCTGGAAATGTCCTTCCTATGTGTTTAATAGGAGTAAGAACAGAGGGGCTATGAGAAGAGAGAGGCTTTCCATATAGCGGGCAGCAATCCATAGTTGGGTGGGTAAGTTTGCAGCATGCCCATAAAATATCCCC
>JAFDAP010000496.1 GCA_019313765.1 Deltaproteobacteria bacterium
TTGTCGGTTCAAACTCCTATTAAACAGTTAAGCCCTAAAATTGCCTGTTTTTCCCGCGTCGTTATTGTTAACTGCCTATTTTTATTGAAAGTTATATTGGGGGTGTGGTCTCGGAGCCTAAATAATGTGGTGCTAAAAATATTACATATTTAGCAAAATAAAGCTTGACTATATGGTAACTAATATTTATAAAGGTGGTGCTTAAAATGCAGCAGGAAATGGACGGGGTCGGTTGCATCTCAAAACCGAGACATCACGGCTCTTATGGTCAGTACTGTTTTTCGAAGGATTTTTATGTTTCCAAGAATTTCAAAAATCAAAAACAAGTCGGGCACCTATGAGTATTTGGTTATTAGCGAGTCAATTCGAGTAAAGGGAAAGGGATCAACGACCAGGAACATAGCGAATTTGGGTAACATAAAACGGTTCAGTAACAAAGATGTCGATAGTCTGATTGACGGATTGATTAAAATCTTCAAAGTAGAAAAATATGCCCTTTCAGATGATGTCGAAATAGTTGAATCCCTGGAGCATGGAAGCATTATCCTTTGGCGGAAGCTGTGGGATAAAATGGAATTATCTCAAATGGTAAGATCTCAACTCAGGCGAAAAAAGAACAAGGTAGAAATCGAAGCGGAAAAATATATCGAGATGATGGTGATCAATCGTTGTGTTGATCCGTTAAGCAAACTGGGTACGACGAGATGGATAGAGCGGACCTGTTACAAAGCGATGAAGGGTTATAATGGACTACCCCTTGACGTAGAATATTTTTATAGAAGCATGGACTATCTGCTGGCGATAAAAGACGAGCTTGAGTTTGCCCTGTTTGAAAAAATGAAGACACTTTTCAGCATCAACGTCAAGTTGACATTTTACGATATAACTTCAACTTTTTTCTATTCCACGAGCTGTCCAATCAGCGCCGACGGCTATAGCAGAGATGACAGACCGGATTTGGAGCAAATCGTTATAGGTGTGGTTACTTCCTACGAGGGCTATCCGATAAAGCATTTTGTTTTTGAAGGAAACACCAAGGATGAAACCACAGTAACTGAAGTTGTTGAGGAACTCAAGAAAACATACAACGTAGAGGAGACCACCTTTGTTGGAGATCGTGGAATGATAACCAAGTTAAATCTGAGTAGAATCAAAGAAGAAGGTTTTGATTACATTATGGGCGTCAAACATCGTCAAAGCGAGATAATGGCCATGTTATTTTCAGAAGACGAGTTGAAAGACAAAGATTATGAGAACTACAATGGTTTAAAAATTCAAGAGAAACAAATTGGGGTAGCTGATTTTTTGATATGGAAAAGCAAAAAGATATTGAGCAAAGAAGATACAAGTTTCAATGATAAGACTTTTGCGCCCCTGAAGAAAATGATTTTAACCCTTAAAAACAAGGACGAAGTAACATACGCAAATTATAAGCAAATATTGGAAAAGGTTGTACCAGAGAGCAAGATTTGCAGAAAGATATTTATGTTGATCAAGAAATATCAAGGGCAATATGAGGACAATCTAAGGACAGTCATTTGTCTCAACAACGAAAGAAAGACTCTCTCAAAAAAGAAAAGAGATGCTACAATTGCAACCCTGACAGGAGCATTGGATAAATTGTTTTCAAGTGATGAGAAAAAACAGGGAATCGTTGAAAGAGAAAAAAAGCTCAGTGGCATTTTCAAGGGGTATAAAAGTAGATTCAGAAAGTTTTTCAATATAGAACGGAACAAAGAGACTCAGAAAGCTTGCGGCTACAGTCTGAATCAGAAGGTCATTGATTATCAAGAGAAGATGGACGGGATATTTATTCTCACAACAAGCAGACAGGATTTGGAGCCAAAAAAGATTGTTGAGTCTTATAAAAACTTAAAAGAAGTTGAAATGCTTTTTGATGACCTTAAGAACTTTGTTGATATCAGACCGATAAGGCATTGGCTCGAAGTGAGGGTGAGGGCGCACGTTTTCATTTGCATATTAGCGTTACTGCTGAAAAGAATTCTTGAGATAGATTGCTTAAAGGGCAAGTGTGTGATGGAACCGTTAGAAGAAATATCGAAGTCCAAGCTGATAAAATACAAGGTTCGATTTTCCGAGAGGGAAGATAGAACCAAGGCTTTCCGAAAAGTGACCGATACCACTTCAGACCAAAAGGAACACTTTAAAATGGTGGGAATCAGGAACCCGATGAACCTGGAAAACTTTGTGTGGTGAGAAAAGAAAAAATAGATTTCCTTACATTTCAAGAGGTTTGCCTTTTCAACTGTTTAATAGGAGTTCAAAGTTCACGGTTTGCCAAAAATCAGAATCTAGTAGGATATTCATTCATGAAAAATATTAAGAAAAACCTTGCGATCGTGCTTTTACAATGGATCTGGCTACTCTTTTTTTTACC
>JAFDAP010000497.1 GCA_019313765.1 Deltaproteobacteria bacterium
GCCTTTACCGGCGCATCCCACCGGCGTGTGGGAAAGATCGAACAGGCAAACAGCGGTACGGTATTCTTGGATGAAATCGGCGACATGCCTTCCAGCATACAGGCCAAAATATTGAGGCTCCTCCAGGAAAAAAGCATTGAACGCCTCGGTGGCAGGGACACTATCCCGGTGGATGTGCGGATAATTGCAGCTACCAATCGTAACTTGGAAAAAGCCCTTTCCGAAGGCCGCTTTCGTGAAGATCTCTACTATCGCCTCAAGGTAGTCACCATCTCGCTCCCTCCCCTTCGAGAGCGGCCCGAGGATATCCCACTCCTGACACAATACTTCCTTGTCAGGTCTGCCGCAGACTTCAGCATGGATAATCCCGGAATTACTAAGGAGGCCATATCGGCCCTCAGCGGCTATTCATGGCCGGGCAACGTGAGGGAGATCGGCAACACCCTGCAGAAGGCATTGATATTTAACAGGGGCGCTCCCGTTCGACCTGAAGATATCGCCCAGGCGATCAGCGGTATGGACGTGGATGCGGGGACAGATAGTGAAACAACCGAAAAAGCTGTTTCGAAATGGGTACACGAGGCCCTCACCTCAAAGGCTACGGCCAACCTGTTTGATTCATGCATGGATCGGTTTGCCGCTATTCTGATCAGTGAGGCACTCACCCTTACAGGCGGTAACCGTTCCCGTGCGGCCAAACTCTTGGGCCTTTCAAGACCTACCCTTCATTCCAAGATAGACAAATTTGGCCTCAAATTCGAAACATCGGTCACAGGGCTGCCACCAAAAAAGGAGATGCAATGAAAACGCCTTGTGAAACTTGATAAATTAGTAAAAAGTCACTCACCGGTTTTTGTCATTCCCGCGAACGCGGGAATCCACGGAAATCAGTCACTTCTGGACTCCCGCTCCCCGATCAGGTCGAGGACAAGCTTCGCGAGAGTGCCGGCCTTGGAGATTCTTACGAGACCATCAAATTTCTGGCAAAATAAAACATCCTTTCTTTAGAACACAACGGCCCTTCCTTCATGATCACTGCTTAAATTATGCCAGTCTTTACAATCTGTAAAGAATATCGACATCTATTTCCTGGCATTAAGACGTCAACAACCAGCTTGCCCCAATATTTTATAATCTTTTCAAACATTTATAAGGATTCCACCGCTCTCCGTCTTTTGGCACAGTTATTGCCATTATAAACAGCGTTAAAGGTCTTTTAACTTTAACCACGCAAAAATTGAAATTCTTACCGCGGGAAATAGGATAGGAGGAAAAATGTTTTTCAAGACTAAAGGGTTCCAGCTCTGTATTGCATTTTCACTCGGAATTATTGTTATGCTCTTACCCAGACCGGAAGGCACGAAATTTTCGATTACCGGCGATAGCGATCAAAAGCTCTTTCAACAGGTAAGTCAGTATTTTAATATAATATCCCCAGAAGAAGATCCTAAAGCAGGGTATATGTTGAAGGCAAAAGTCCCCGGCAGTAAGGAAGCTACCGGGGACTTTCTTAAGGAGAAAGCTGCGGAATCAGATATGAAGGGGGTTCAAGTTGTCTATGAGAACGGCCTCTCTCCAAAAGCGATGAGATTCCTCGCTGTCCTTGTGGTCCTGGTCTTTCTCTTTGTGGTGGAACCGATACCCCTCGAGATTACGGCCATCTGTATCGGCGTTTTCCTGGTCATAATGGGGGTCACTGATGTGAAAGGGGCCTGGGCCCCCTATATGCATCCGGTGGTCGTGTTTATCATGTGCTGTCTCATATTTGCCATATCCTTGGAAAAGGCGGGAATTACAAAGCGATTAGGGTATTTCATCATAAAAAAGGCCGGAAGCAGCGTTGTCAAATTTACCTTTATCATCTCCATGGGGCTTGGCATATCCTCTTCCTTCATGCATGACGCGGCGGCCTGCGCTGTCGGAATCGTCACCATGATTCCCCTGATGAGGGCCGTTGGTATCGAACCTTACACCAATACTGGAAAGTTTATGATGTTATCCTTACCGTTTGCTTGCTCCTGTGGGGGGATGGGGTCCCTTGTGGGTGGTGGCCGCTGCATGGTCGCGGCCGCGTTTCTAAAGGAATTTACCGGTATAGAAATAACATTCTTCGATTGGATCATGTATTGCATGCCAATCGCACTTATTACCGTGCCCGCATCCGTTATAATTCTCTATTTTGTTTTCCGACCCGATCCGAAGTTCAAGCTTCCCGAATTCGACGAAGCGATCGGCCCGTGGAGCCCCCTGGAAAAGAAGTCTCTGATCATCATCGGCCTTGCATTCATCCTGTGGTTAACAAAGGGGCTCCATGGTATAGATTACTCTGTAACGGGGATGTTGGGTGTAGGCGCATTGGTCCTTTTTGGAGTCCTGAAATGGCAGGACATTCACGA
>JAFDAP010000498.1 GCA_019313765.1 Deltaproteobacteria bacterium
TTGGATAGGCTATCGGGATAGGAACGCCCCTCACAGGGCGTCCCTCCCACACCACCGGGATAGGGGTCTGCTGTTGACTGTTATTCTATGATATGATAATTGGATCTTATGAGCAGGCCATTGTAGGTTACAGAAAAGCCGCCAACATGTTTTTCCCTTCCTCCGGCGGTGCTGAAATCCAGTAAACAATTGCCTCGCGGCGGAAAATGTAGTGCACCTGACCCATGCCCATAAACCGGTATACCGTGATGCCATCGATGATCAGGGTTTCCGGATGGTGGAACGGCGAACGGGGATTTTCAGTCATTTTGGCCACCATGCTCTCCGTCTGCTCCCGGGCGAGGGTGATGGTTTTGCTTCGGGAGATCCAGACCATGGCCGGCTGACCCTGGGCGGACCGGTAGTTGCCGATTACCCCGGCTTCCACGGTGATCTCTTTGCCATGCAGACTGTTGATCTTTTCAAGCGCCTGGCTATCGGTGATCAGTTGGACCCGTTGCAGTTTGCTGATTGCTTTTGGCAGGAGAGTGCTGAGGTCCTGTTGTTTTGCGGGTTGGGGCCCGCAGGTTGAAAGCATGATAATGATGAAGAATGGGTAAAAAATCCTGATCCATTGTTTAAGTAGTGAAATGGTTTTTTTCCTTTCTGTAAATGGGTCACCCATTAAAATAATATGGGCAAGTATTTGGCCGCTCGATGTTTATTAGCATCAGGCGTGGTTGAAATACATTGGAGAGGTCAGGTGTCTTAAGGATATCAAGAATGCATAATTTAGATTAAAAACTCTCAATTATATTTCCTTTCTCAATAAAAGATTCAATACTGCTGTGAGCGTTATTCAAAACAGTCATTGCGTTCTCAAACCTGTCATAAACAGGATCATCTTCGCCTAATAACTCACTGGATTTTTTCAGTATTTTTTTGCCTTGCTTTAGATATTCTGTTATCTCATCCAAAATCTTTTTATGTTTCAGATGCTTCTCCCGTTCCTCTTCAATAACGGGCATGAGCCGCTGAATTGAATATTCCACAAGTGCATCTCGTGGAGCATCAAGGTTTCTTGATGCTTCCTCCAGGCAAAGCATGGTTTTACGACTGAGGACATAGGTCTTTTGAATGCGTTTTAGTTTATAAAATTTATCTGATTTGAGCCCACCCGCAACGAATTTCAAGGACCGGGTATCATCGATCAAGTGATCAAAGAGAGATTTCTGTTTTATACCCAGGTGAGCAGCAACGATGCTGATTGCATCAATTGCCTTTTCCGTTAATTTGAATGTGGCCCTTACGGATTGCCTGCCCCTTAGATCCCTTGCCAATTCTTTTTTATCTCCCCTATTCATTTCATCCTCCTTCAAAACGGATTAAGCCATCAACCACTCTGTTTTATACCCTTTTGCCCGAATACCCTGCATCTTACGGCAGAGTGATTTATTACTTAACATATCAATAAAGAAATAGTAATGCAATCATTTTTTTCATTATCATCTTGACATGATAAAAATGGTGATTAACATATTCGTCAAGAAGTTGAAAGAGAAAATTTCAAAAAAAATATCTTAAACAAGGAGGTAAGAAAAATGAACCTGGTTAAATGGAGTCCCTGGACAGAGATGGAGACTTTCTCGGATCGTGTCAATCGGCTTTTTGACGGCTCTTTTTTCCCAACAGCATGGGCTAATGAAGAATCAGGATTTAACAATTGGAGACCGGTTGTTGATGTCTATGATAATGAGGAAAAGATAGTCATAAAGGCCGAGCTCCCTGGTGTGGATAAGAAAGATATCCACGTGGACCTAAAGGACGGCATTTTGACCCTTACAGGGGAACGTTCCTATGAAAATGAGGTAAAAGAGGATAACTATCATCGGAAAGAAAGGGCATTTGGAAAATTTTACCGATCCTTTGCGCTACCCGAAGGTCTGGATCCCGATAAAATTGATGCTGATTACAAAGATGGTGTCCTGAAGGTAGAGATTGCGAAGCCTGAGGAAAAGAAGCCGAAAAAGATCGCGGTCCATTAAAAAAATCATTAATCTCGACACACCAACCCCAAGGGTGGCTCACACCGAGCCACCCCTTTTTTAGTTGCTGCCTGCTATATGCAATAATCCTTATTTCAGGCTAAAAAGCTTCCTCGACCTTCCACTCATCCCAGACCTTTCCAACAAGATCGGGTCCCGGTTTTAGCGTGGGCTTGCCGGGCTGCCAGCCGGACGGCGTGGCCTCATCGCCATTGGTCTTTCGAACGTGCTGGAATGCCTGAATCTGCCGGATAAGCTCACTTACATTACGGCCAACCGGAGGCGTTAATACTTCAAAGGCCTGGATCACGCCGTCAGGATCAATAATAAAACGTCCCCGGACATCCACGCCACCATCCTCATTA
>JAFDAP010000015.1 GCA_019313765.1 Deltaproteobacteria bacterium
GTAGAGACGCCCTGACATACCACCTGGCAGTGCCGAAGCTTTATCTGAAATATGGCGCAATGTACGAGATTCCGACAAGTGCTTTGTCCTATAACCCCATGAACCTGGAACTCCTGTATATGATCCCTCTCAGCCTCGGCAACGATATCATTCCCAAGTTCATTCATTTCAGTTTCGCCATTCTCACGGCATGGCTGATCTTTTCCTATCTCAGGCGCAGGACTGGCCCTGTCTATGGGCTTTTCGGGGCTGTTTTCTTCCTATCGATACCCGTTGCCGTGAAGCTTTCCATCACCGCCTATGTGGATTTGGGCCTTGTTTTTTTCACTACCGCATCCCTTCTTTTGCTTTTAAGGTGGATGGAAAATGGCTTTCGTATGAGAACCCTTATTTTTTCCGCAGTCTTCTGCGGCCTGGCACTGGGGACAAAATATAATGGCCTGGTTACCTTTTTCCTGTTAATTTTTTTTGTGCCCTTTGCATATTCAAGATACAATCAGGAAAAAAGGTCTGTTTTCTTAAAGTCTTCTCAAAAGGGTTTAGTTTTTTTCTTCATTGCCATTCTAATTTTTTCTCCCTGGATGATAAGAAATTATAAATGGAAAAACAACCCGATTTACCCACTTTATGATAACAGGTTTAACCCTCCAAAAGAACTGGTAACAAAGGCTACTGCCCGGGATGGCATAAAGAAGCAAAGTCATGGTTTATTTACTTATAGGAAAGTTATTTATCATGAAAAATGGTGGCAGATAGCTCTCTTGCCGGTTCGTGTCTTTTTTCAGGGCAAGGATGGAAACCCTCAATATTTTGATGGAAAAATGAATCCTTCCCTTCTTTTCCTACCAATTCTGGCATTTTACAGAAAAAGGGAGGGTCCCAAGGATGTCAGGGATGAAAAAAGGATACTCCTGGCCTTTTCGGTCTTGTTTTTCGGTTTCGCCTTTTTCAGCAGTGTTTTGAGGATGCGGTACATTGCACCCATCATTCCCCCACTGGTGATCCTGTCTGTCTTTGGTATAAGGAATATCATTGAAAAAGTTCAGGAGTTCAATGCCCCTGGGGTTAGAAGGGCAGGTTTTTGCCTTATTTTCTTAACCCTGGCTTTTTTTCTGTCACTAAACATGCATTATATCATCACACAATTTCGTTACGTGGCCCCCTTTTCCTATCTTAAGGGAGAATTGAGTCGCGACGAATATATTGACAAATATGTGCCGGAATATCCTGTAATCAGGTACATCAATGAGAAGCTTCCTCGAAACGCGAAAATCCTGTTCATCTTTTTGGGGAAAAGGGGTTACTACTGTGATAAAAAATACCGGTTGGACAGCGGTTTGTTTTTTGAAATTATGAAGAGGTCGGATTCACCTGAGCAGGTCTTGTCTGAACTAAAAAACATGGGAATTACCCATTTACTCATACGCTACGATATTTTCAAAAAATGGAAAAAAGATAATTTTAGTGACAACGAACTTTATTTATTGGATCAATTTATGGTAAAATACTCCAAAATGCTTTTTATCAAGCGGGGATTTGGGGTTTCCCGGTTGGGTTCTGCTTCCCCATAATTTCTAATGTGTATACACACGTATACACTTGACATATGCACTAAATCCATTTATTTTGGCATATGAGATCACATATACTGCTCAATAAAAGGATTTTGTAGGGGCTCTGCTTGCTGAGCCCTAATAGGGGCAGGCCAAGGCCTGCCCCTACCCAAAAACATTTTCTTGAAAGCTATAGAAGGAGGGTGAATCATGGAAGAAGTCAACGCCCTTAAGATAAGAAATAATCTTGGAGAAATACTTGATAGACTGGATAGGAAAGGTGATCCAATCTTCATCAGCAAGGGAAGGAAAATCAGGGCCGTCTTAGTTACTCCTGAACAATTCGAAAGGCGTTTTCTGGACTGGCAGGCCAAGGAAGATAAGATGCGGTTTCTAAACGGTGTTAAGCGCTTAAGAAAAGGAAGAAAGGGAACTTTGAGTAGCCTAACTGTGTTGCGCCAGTTAAGAGGATATGAGGGATGATTTGGGTTCTTGATGCCTCTGTTGCTGTGCGATGGTTTATTGAGGAAGAAACCCATCCTCTTGCAGATGAAGTATTAGAAAAGGTAATTAATGAACCTGAGAAGTTTGCTGTCCCCGAGCTATTTGCATTTGAAGTCTTTTCTGTTTTACAGCGTTTACATCCGAACGGACTTGAGGCATTTAGAAAAGGAATAATTCCACTTCTGCAAGGAGGAATATTCAGGCAACCAATGACAGAAAGTCTCGCAGTTAAAGCAAATCGTTTCGTTAAATTGGGGTTGACCGGATATGATGCGTGCTATGCTGCACTCGCTCGTGACTTAAAAGGACGATGGCTTACTTTTGACGAAAAGGCCCACAGATTGATTCAAGAAGAGAAAGCCTCCTTTTTCTTGGAAGATGGGATGCCAGAAAACTGGTATGGTTAATCAATTCGTGAAACCGGGTGCTTGTTTGGAGAATAACGGATAAGGAGTCACATGTGTCAGACCTGATGGAAAAAAAATGGCATGAAATGATTAATGCTTTCTTAAAGCTTACGCCTCAAGAAAGGTCTGCTGAATCAGAAAAGCGGCTGGATGAGACTCTCGAGAGGATGGCCCAAATGTACAACATTTCCCCGGAAGATGCTTATGAAAAACTTATTGAAAACAATAACAGAATACATAGATAGCTTTGCCAGAAGAGAAAACATTAACAGGCTTGCAGCGATTATCGGAGGCGAGGCAGTTATTCTGCATGGGATTCCCAGAACAACTCTTGATATAGACATCCTGGTTTTTTGTGGAGATAAGGAAAACTACATTAGTGATTTTGGTAAAAGTCTTGGAACTTTTCTTGAACAACAACTAAGGGATCGGTTTGAGGTCAAGGTTTTTGAAGCATCTAAAGATCCGTTTGATCCCTTGAGGCATGATCTGATAATAATAACAGATTCGGAAAAACGGTTTAAGAAACTTGATATATTGATAGCAAATTATGAATGGGAACTCGAAGGGTTAAAATCCATGCCTTCTCCACATGCCGGATCTCTTCAAGCTTACCCAAAGCCTTATCTGGTGGGCATGAAGCTGATGGCAGGTGGGGCGCAAGATGAAGAAGATGTTCGAAACCTTTTCTTTATAATGTCAGAATCTGAGAAGGAAAAGGCATGGAAGCTGGCTCGTTTAATAAGGCGAGATAAAAACCTGTCCAGAATTTTGGCTGAAGGACGGCGGACTGGGAAAAGCGATGAAAACGGCGCTCCCCCGCTAAAACTTTTGTAACCGTTCACGGATTCACAGTTCAGGGTTATCTTCCTGTCTGTGCCGGAGTCACAGCAGACAGGTTTTTGGTGAACCCGTAAACGGTTATGGTGAGATATTGGCTGATATCAAGACGGATGGCATAAAAGATGCCAAGAGATTATTTGACCCCACCCTCTTTTGGGATGCGGAGTCAGTAGATATAGAACAGCACGCTGACTATATTATTGCCAGGGTTCTGGATTTTGGGGATGTGAAGGACTTGAAGACACTTAGGGAAATATACGCGGATGAGAAATTAATTGGGGTTGTAAGAGAAAGAAGGGGACTACTGAGCATGACCAGGCGTTTTTGGTCAGTATATTTCAATATCACACTTCCGGGGTTGAAAGATGATCGAGGACGTGCTTCCACAGAAAGCCCTAAATTTGATTGATAAGCTTGCAATTCAACCAGATACCTTTTACCTCTCCGGGGGCACTGCACTTGCGATGCAATTAGGCCACAGAATTTCCGAAGACCTTGACTTTTTTGTTGACAGGGCATTTGATGCCGAAGACTTGAAGAACAGAATCCTTCCGAATAAAGTTTCATCAATTCGTCCAGGGACTTTGCACTGCGTAAGAGAGGGGGTTAGGTTATCCTTCCTCTTCTATGATGTGCCCCTCTGTTTTCCGCCCCATATATGGCGTGGCATGAAGGTGGCTGCGTGGCAGGATATCGTGGCGGAAAAGATAAAAACCATGTCCCAACGTGGCGCCAAAAAGGATTTTTACGATATCTATGCTGTTATCATGTTGAAGTCAGATATAAGAGAAGTGTGCACACTATTTTTGAAGCGTTTTGGACATACTGATATCAACCTTTATCATGTGTTGAAAAGCCTTGTGTATTTTAAAGATGCAGAGGAAGATCCCCATCCAACTCTATTGAACAACAGCAAAGTATGGAGCTGGGATAGCGTAAAACGTTTTTTTGAAACTCATGTAAAGGACTTTGAGATTGCGCTTATTAATGAGGTTGGAAATTGAAAATGAATAAATCCGAAGTCTCAATAATTATCCCGGCATATAATGAAGCTCAGACGGTTGGCGATGTTGTAAGAGGGATCAGAAGTCTTTATCCCGATTTCGAAATCATCGTCATCAATGACGGCTCAACAGATGATACAGGAGAGGTCGCTAAGGATGCAGGCGCTATTGTTTACAGCCACCCATACAATATCGGCAATGGCGCCGCCATAAAGAGCGGCATAAGAATTGCTTCAGGTGATATTTTGGTATTTATGGACGGAGATGGTCAGCATGATCCTGGGGATATAGAGAAACTGATTGAGCATTTCCCATACTATGATATGGTGGTAGGTGCAAGACCGAAAGGCTATCAGACCTCATTGGTACGTGCTATGGGCAACAGGATTTTCAATTGGTTAGCTTCGTATGTTGCAAAATTCAGAGTTCAAGACCTTACCTCTGGATTTCGGGCAGCAAAATCTGATATAGCCCGTAATTTTTTATATCTTCTTCCAAACACTTACTCTTATCCCACCACTTTGACTCTGGGTTTATTAAGAAGCGGAAGGAGCTTGAAATATGTTGCCATTGATACGAAAAACCGAAAGACGGGCAGAAGCAAGATAAGGGTATTCAGGGATGGCATAAGGTTTTTTATAATAATTACCAAAATATGCGCCCTTTATTCTCCTTTGCGGGTATTTCTGCCCATCAGTTTTTTTATGTTCACCTTGGGATTATCCTACTACCTATATACTTTTGTTATGTGGGGTCGCTTTACCAATATGAGTGCACTTTTATTTACAACCTCTATCCTCATATTCATGATGGGCCTTATCTCGGAGCAGATCTGTCAGATGAGATTTGAACGAAGTGAAGGCGACAAGTTCTTTTAGAATTCCTGACAAGATATAAGCTGGGGAACAGGCGCAGCTTCATTATATCGTCACGGTTTATCTTGGGAACCAAGATCCCTAAAAGAAGTATTTAAAGGCTCATAACCAATTAAGGAATAATACAATACACACAATGACAAATAAAAACTCTTGGTATAGATGGATACTGTTTGTAATCGTTCTTACCGCTGTAATCTGGTTCATTGTGCATAATCTCGATGAAATTGCTCGATACAATTTTCAGATCGAATGGCTCTATTTGACCTTTAGCTTCGCTTTTGTGAACGGTGCTTATCTGGTCATGGTAATGATCTGGATCAGGCTTTCCCAGTCATTCGGTTTAAATGTATCAATGTTGAAGGCCGCCAAAGCCTGGTTACTCTCCCAGCTTGGAAAATATGTGCCCGGCAAGGTCACACTGCTTCTTGTTCGATTCGATGCATACTCTGATTATCCTAAACGAAAGATCGCGGTCGCCACGGGTATCGAATATATCGCATCGTTGGCGTCTGCGGGCCTTTTGATTTTGGTGGCATTGGCATCAGCTTGGCAATTGGTACCCTACTATATCCAATGGGTTGCAGGTATAGGAACGATTTTATTCTTGTTTCTGCTTTGGCCCCCACTTTCAATGAAGCTTTTCAATCGGGGATTGAGGCTATTAAAAAAGGAACAGATCGAAGAATTTCCGCCTTACGGCGTTTTGCTCAGGTTTGTGGGTGCGTATTCATTGGCCGGTCTTCTGCACGGAATGGGACTGTTTCTTGTCCTGAATTCCTTTTCTTCTGTGAGCTTTGCCTATTTTCTCATTATTGCCGGTAGCTATGAAGCCGCAGGGCTCATCGGTCTTGCCGCGGTATTTGCTCCCAGCGGCATTGGTGTTCGCGAAGGCATACTCTTTCTCGTCCTGCCAGCATTCATACCAAAACCTTCTGTAATTGTTAGCGTAATTGCCATAAGACTGCTCAATACCATTGCTGAAGTCTTTCTGACTGGTGTTTTTATTGGCGCGGAAAAATACTGGCAGAGTCATACGGGCAGGAAATGCAGCGATATGCTTCGGCAGGTTCCTGATACTGGGAAGAGTGGTATATCTATGAATAAGGAGTAAAGGATTGGGCACGGAAAAGAAAGGAATTGTTTTTATTGTCAGTGGTAAATCACCCATAACCTTGCCAGGAGGATTGGGCGCATATTCGAATAACCTGGCAAATATTTTCAGGAAGTTGGGCTTCAGGGTTTTTGTTCTTGGATTCAGTAAACAGGCGGAAGAAATTGAAAAGAATGGGATAACCTTTATTCACATAAAAACACCTTTTAATTGGCTGAGAGGGCTTGGTGTGGGTTTTATCACTCCATATTTTCTAAGAGCGCTCATGAAAAAAGTCGAAGAATATAATCCACCTGAAATTATTGTTTTTGGGATGGCCACATGGAATTATGTCGGCTATAAAATTAAGTTAAAGCTAAAGCAGAGGAACATAAAAACGCTTGCCAGTTGTTTTACTACCCATAAACATGAATTGAAGGGAAATATCAGAGGTGCACAGATTAAGGATTACGGGTACCTTCCGCATTTCAAATATATGCTGGCCTATGTCATGGATCGACTGTTTATCCAATATTTTGATAAAAAGGCGATCACAGAGGCAGACAAGGTAATAGTGCATTACGAATCCACAAGGAAAATAATAGAAGACGACTACGGTCCATTTTTGCCAGGGAAAATACTCAGAATCCCATATTGTGTCGAGATTTATAAACGGACGTCTGAAGAGCAGAAGGATAAGGGAGTGCTGCATCTGGGTAAGAAGCGGCCATGGGTAGTTGTAATATGCCGTCAGGATCCCAGGAAAGGAATCAACACCTTCATCAAGGCTGTGGGAATATTAAAGAAGCAGGCACTGGATTTTGACTGCTATATTATCGGTTCAGGTCCTTTTCTGCGAAATAACGAGAGGCTGACCAGGAGATTGGGGCTTGAAAGAGATATTCAATTCCTCGGGTTTGTGGATGACATTAAACTGTTTTTGGAGGAGGCTGATGCCTATGTCCTGCCGTCCGTGGAAGAGGGAAGCGGGGCCATTTCCCTCCTTGAAGCTATGAAACTTGGGGTTCCGATTGTAACTACCAGGTGTGACGGGATACCCGAGGATTTTACACATGAGAGAAATGCCCTTCTCGTAGACATGCATGATGAACAGGATATGGCTGATCAGATCAAAAGGATACTTGAAGATGGCAAACTGAAAATGAAATTATCAGAAAACGCGAAGAGGGATTACAATAAAAAATTCACCTTTGAGAAGATGTCACAGGAGGTGGAAAGGGTGATAAATAACCTTTGGAGGGAAGAGAATGCCCGGGCATGAGTTTATTCCTGTTTGCGAGCCGCTTCTTGCCGGCAAAGAGATGGAATATGTAACGGAAGCTTTACGTACAGGGTGGATTTCTTCGAGCGGAAGGTTTGTAGCTGAATTCGAAAAAAAATTCGCAGAATACTGTGGTGTAGAATTTGCAGTTACGACGAATACCGGAACATCTGCACTCCATGTTGCATGTGTTGCAGCGGGTATAGGCAAGGGCGATGAGGTGATCATTCCCACCTTTACGATGATAGCCACGGCTTTTGCTGTATGCTACTGCAACGGCATCCCGGTTTTTGTCGATTGCGATCGAGAAACCTGGAATATTGACGTTAGGAAGATTGAGGAAAAGATGACACCCAGAACAAAGGCCATTTTACCAGTGCACATTTACGGACACCCTTGTGATATGGACCCGATCGTTGAATTAGCAAAAGAGTACAATCTTATTATTATAGAAGACGCAGCGGAGGTTCATGGCGCTGAATACAAGGGGAGGAAGTGCGGAAGCCTTGGAGACATGGGCTGCTTCAGTTTTTTCGCCAACAAGGTTATTACAAGCGGGGAAGGGGGAATGGTGGTCACCAATAAGGAGGATTTATACAACAGGTGCCGCTACTATAGAAACCTGGCATTTCCCTTGGACAGCACGAGATCATATATCCACGAACACATTGGGTTCAATTATCGCATGTCTAATGTTATTGCTGCAATAGGCCTTGCTCAGACAGAGAAAGCTGATGAATATGTGGAAAGGCGTAGGGGAAATGCCCGTCTTTACAATGATAGGCTTCTATCTATTAAAGGGATAACAACTCAGCAGGAGAAAGACTGGGCAAAGAGCGTTTACTGGATGTACTCAATCCTCATTGAGGATGAATTTGGGATGAGCCGGGACGAAGTCATGGTAAAATTAATGGAAAAGGGGATCGATAGCCGCAGTTTTTTCGTGCCAATGCATATGCAACCATCTCTTAAAGGCTATGGATGCGATTGTTCAGGTGATTATCCGGTCTCTGAAAAGATATCAAGGAAAGGCATTTATCTCCCTTCAGGCTCCGGGCTCAGAAAAGAGCAAATCGACTATATCTGTGAGTCTCTAATCAGGTTGAAAGGGTAAAACATGCCTAGGAATATCAGATTAGAAGATGCATATTCGAAGGTAAGAAGGAACCTTGGCAGGAGGGTTAACTCGATAAAAGAATTTCGCATCCCGTCCACCGATGTTATTTTAGAAATCGGCTGTGGTGACGGTTTAAATCTAAAGGTATTTTACAGTATAGGTTACCGGAATATCTTAGGCTTGGACCTCTCTTTTTTTCTTCTTAGGCATGTTTCACCAGAAACGCCTTCTTTTTGCGCGACGGCATTCTCACTTCCCGTTAAAAGCGAAAGCATAGATACCGTTTATATGGATTCAGTATTTTGCGATCTCACTGATTTTCATAAGCCCGTGAACGAAGTATACAGGGTGTTAAAGCCTGGCGGCCTGTTCTGTTCGTGTGAACCCAGGCGTTCTTTTGTGAGAAGTGCGTTTGATCTTCTCACATTTTCTTTTCTTTCAAATATTGTAAATTTCTTCAAATATCGAAGGCAGGAATACGAAGAGGATTGGGAACTGCTCCAGGAGTGGTTAAATTCTACCGGGAAATTTAGAGCTTATCTTCAGGAACTAAATTTTGATGAAGTTTTTTTTAAAAAAGGCCTTTTGGGTTTTTGGCTGAAAGCGAGAAAACCGTATTCATAAAAAACATTTGTCTTTTTCCTGTCCTTCGTAGGGGCCTTGCTTCACTTCGATCAATTTCGTTTCCGAAAGAATATTGAAGCCGTGCCCACCGTCAAGCAAAGCAATTATATCGCCGCCTTTGAGTATTCTGGAGCCTACCTCGGTTTTTTCGTCAATGTCAAAAAACAAAACTTCTATCTTACCGGATAATACAATCAATACTTCCTGGTTTTTTGTGATTAGTTTTTTTTGCGGGAGATGGTAATGAGATTTCAGTTTGGTACCGCCCGGCAGTCTCATGACACCAATTTGCAAAAAGTCTTCGGTATCTCCGGCAAATTGCTGGCCTGTTATATCAAACGTCCCATGTATGATATATGCCAGTAGTTTCCCATTGAATTCTATTTCTTCAATGTTCATGTTATCTGTCTATTTTCCACGTACGTGATAAAATCCTATTTTCATTGGGATAGTTAAACGCGTCCCAAGGGAAGTGTTCTCCAGCCTTCGCTCTTGTCCATCTCTCCAAATCCGTATCCACCATCAACTTGACCAGTTCATCAAACCTGACCTCAGGTTCCCATCCCAAAACCTTTTTGGCCTTGCTATAATCACCACATAGATGCTCTACATCACACGGTCGAAAGAATCGTTCATCGGATATTGTAAAGTCTCTATAATCCAGATTTGCATGTGAAAATGCCTTTTCAACAAATTCAAATACGGAGTGGGCTTCATTTGTTGCGATCACAAAATTCATGGGTTTATCTTGCTGAAGCATTAACCACATGGCTTTTACGAAATCAACGGCATATCCCCAATCCCGTTTCGCATCCATATTCCCTAAAAGAAGTTCCGTCTCCAAGCCCAGTTTTATTTTGGCGACGGCGTTTGTAATCTTTCGGGTGACGAATTCCAATCCTCTCAATGGAGATTCATGATTGAACAATATTCCGTTACACGCAAACAGCCCGTAACTTTCCCTATAGATCTCGGTAATATAGTAAGCATAGAGTTTAGCAGCAGCATAAGGGCTTGAGGGAGCAAAAGGGGTTACCTCGGTCTGAGGAGCCCAGATATTATTGCCATATAACTCACTTGTAGAAGCTTGGTAGACTCTTGCATTGGGGCATGATTGTCTTACAGATTCAAGTAGTCGGGTGACGCCCAATCCCGTGATCTCCCCGGAACTGGTGGGCTGCTCAAAAGAGGCACCAACAAAACTCTGTGCGGCAAGATTATAGATTTCGTCAGGGTTAGAGATTTTCAGGGCCTCAGATAATGAATCGCTGTCCAACAGATCGCAGGGAATAAGTTGAATCTGATCAAAAATATTCAAGTACTGAAGGCGCCAGAAATTTGGCGTGGAAAGGCGCCGGTAGGTTCCGTAAACCTCATAGCCTTTTTCAGTCAGGAATTTTGCAAGATAAGCCCCGTCTTGCCCGGTAGTGCCAGTGATCAACGCACGTTTACTCATTTTTCTCTACCTGCCTTTTCTGTTTCATTAAATACACTTTAGATTTCATCTTCAATCCCGGGTCGTTCAGGGCTGCGGCACTTAGCGGTCGTGAGCCAATCCCTGATTTTTGGCACTCATGGTGCTCAACCAATAGGCAAGAGTAAAGGTAGCCAAATCTCCCAAACTTGTTATCACTCTTAAGACCACGGATAATCCAACTGCCATGCCTTGGCCAAGCTCCTGTGCATATAAGCCGGCCAAAATAACTTCCCGGATGCCTATCCCTCCCGGGGCACCTGGAATAATAAATCCGAGGACCCAGGCTAAAGCAAATCCCCATGTTAGTTGATACCATTGTAGGTTCGTATCTAGACCCCACAATGTTGTGAGTAACACCCTCATCATGATTCCATAACCGGAAAACACCAAAAGGTAAAAAAATACTGATACGCCTATACGGGAAAGATGGAAGTACGCGAGGCGTTGCCGGATCCATATGCGGAGACTTTTGAATATTTCGAAAAATCCATAAACCGGTCCTTCGGTGACGGAGTTTAACAAAAATTGTCACCGAGTTTTTGGTTTTGATTCCATTTCCACGCCTATCTTCTGACCTTTTCACCCCGTTTTGCAACCCTATTCGGCTCTAATTGAACTCAGTATGCCCTTTTTAGACGTTCGGTCACACCTCTCCCCTGTTATTGAGCAGTTACAAGCAATTTAGACCCTCGAAAAAGATTAAACGCCATCTGCCTGCACATGGTATCCCAGAGATTCTTTACAATTATAGTAAACCGGGCACGATAAGCATCATCATGTAAATGACTCAGTCCAAAATATTGCTCAACCCTCCGGCCTGGAGGCTCTCCGGGCTGGAAGCGAATGTATCTCTTCTTTGATATCTTCTTGTTCCTCTCTATCTCAAACTTCGTCAATTTGGCAGTGGTTGTATCTTTACGCATTATTCTCTCCGAGGCGTAGGCTCGCCTCTACGAGCCGGAGGCCATCTTTGATTCCATTCATGTGTAGAAATGTTCGATTAGGCTCCCCATAATATCCCTTATCCCCATAAACTTTTTCGATTGGTTCTTCAGTATGACAACTCGCTATCGTCAGATAAGGGAGGTATTTAGAATCATGCTCAGACGCAGGAGTCAGCGTCGTAGCCAAAACAAAACCACTAGTTACATCCACTGAAGCATGTTCCTTCAGGCCATAGTGAGGTTTATCATTCTTTACCGTCCAATCTGATTCCAGATCCCCTCCGGGGCGTAGGCCCCTACGGGCCGGAGGCGAAACCATTTCTGGAGCAGCATACATTTTAATAACATCAATGGTGGGTAGGCGTCTGCGCCTTCTTTACTCGTACCAACTTCGTAGTACTCTCTCAATAACGCCTCTACATTCTTCCATTTTACCACCTGATTGATCCTATTCATCATCTTGAGGCTGCGATTATGTT
>JAFDAP010000499.1 GCA_019313765.1 Deltaproteobacteria bacterium
GGGATATCCCCGGAAATATGAGACCCAACCTGATAGTGATCAAAGACCTCCTGCGGGCAAGTGCATCCTAAAGTATCCCGGACCAATAATGTAGCATTCGATTTTTCCGTTAATCCGTTCAGCCATTCTTTTTCTTTGTCGTTGGCCATGTTACCTCTTTCTAAATTGCAATTTTATCGGCGTAGCCTCAAGACGGAAATGGGAACGTAATTGATTTATCATGAACCGTTCATAAGAGAAATGGACCATATCAGGCCGGCTTACGAATAACACGAAACTAGGTGGCCTGGTTCGGGTCTGCGTGGCGTAAAAAAACTTGATTCTTCCCCGACCGGTCCATGGTGGCGGATGCTTTTCAATGATTTTTTTTATTGCCTTATTGATGGCAGGAGTACTGATTCTTTGAGAGAATTGCCCAAAGACCAGGGCGATCCTGTCAAATAGTTTCATGACCCGCTCACCTGTCAGCGCAGAGAGGTTGACCCTTGGGGCAAAGGAGATGAAGTTTAATTGCCTGTCTATGCCATTGTCTAAAAAATCCCTTTTTTGAGTATCACCCTTGATCAGATCCCACTTGTTGACAGCCAGGACCACGCCTTTTCCTTTTTCAAAGGCATAACCGCAAATCCGGGCGTCCTGCTCTGAAATACCTGTCCCTGCATCCAGCAGGATTGTGGCCACGTGGCAGCGATCCAGGCTTTTAATGGCCTTGATCATCGAGAATTTGTCTATCTTTTGTTTGACCCTTGCCCTTCTTCGTATGCCGGCTGTGTCGATCAAAAGATATTCTTTGCCGCGATAGGAAAACGGCGTATCCACTGCGTCACGGGTTGTTCCCGGCATGTCACTTACCACTAAACGGTCTGAACCGAGGATCCGGTTAATCAGAGACGATTTACCCGAATTGGGTCGCCCCAGGACCGCCACCCTGATTTGATCACTGCTATTCTTTTCGGCCCGAGATTGTGGGAGGTCTTTGAGAATTTCCTGCATAAGGGTTCTGGTCCCGTACCCGTGGGCCGCTGACATGGGGTAGACCAACTTCAGGCCCAGCCCGTAGAAATCGGACATCAGATGGTCATGCTCAGGCCCGTCTAACTTATTTACCGCCAAAAAGACCTTTTTTTGGGCCCGGCGCAGGGTGGCTGCCATTTCCTCATCTCCGGGCATCAGTCCCTGCCGTCCATCCACCATGAAAATGACCCTGTCTGCCTCTTCAATGGCGTTTTGCACCTGGGCCCTTACCTCTTTTACTAAGGGGTCCTGACCCACGTCCTCAAAACCACCCGTATCAACGAGTGTCAAAGGGATCCCTTCATAGCCTATGTCAGCGTGAAGGCGATCTCTTGTGATTCCCGGGCGGTTGTCGACCAGAGCACCCCTGGATCTCGAGAGACGATTGAATAACGTGGATTTTCCCACATTGGGTCTTCCAACTATGACGATGATTGGCAGCATGGCGTTTTAGACTTTCCCTCTCCGTATTTTGGGCCGGATACCACCGACACGGTCGGCTCGTTTCATATTCTGGACCAAGGTCCCGCCTATCGGCGGGATTGCCGGATACCGCCGACCTGCCCGCAGGACGGCAAGCGGCTCTGTCCTCCACAATATGTGCCCCACAGAGGGGGCACGCTACGGGGTGTGGGGCCGCGAGACATGTTCAACAGGCCAACGGGCTCAACTTGTATCTTGATCTTAACGGTTTTCTAAAAACAAGGTCAAGGTGATTTGTCGCAATTTTATATCTTGACTAATAATACTAATGTGGGTAAGTTTTTACCGACCGATGGTTCCAATTCTTTAATCGTGGAAAATACTTTTGAAATGCCCACCAAATACATTATCGTAACCGGCGGCGTCCTTTCCGGGCTTGGCAAAGGGATTGCTGCCGCCTCAATCGGCCATCTTCTTTCCTCGAGACTCAAGATCATTCCCATAAAGTGTGACGGGTATCTCAACGTGGATCCTGGCACCATGAACCCCTTTGAGCATGGAGAGGTCTTTGTGCTGGATGACGGGGGAGAGGTGGACATGGATTTTGGTCACTATGAGCGGTTTTTTGGGGTAACCTGTAAATCCAAATGGAACCTGACCATGGGTAAGGTATTTGACATGGTCAGGAAAAATGAGAGGAGAGGAGATTATCTCGGTAAGACCGTCCAGTATATTCCCCATGTAACGGATGTCATAAAAGAGCATATTTTTGAGGTTGCCCGGGAAGAGCATGCGGATCTGTTGTTCGTGGAAATCGGGGGAACCGTGGGAGACATCGAGAATGAGCTTTTTTTAGAGTCCATGCGTCAGATGAAAGAGGATGTGGGCAGGGAAAATATCATCTATATTCATCTGACATATGTGCCGATTCCATATGGCGTGAGC
>JAFDAP010000500.1 GCA_019313765.1 Deltaproteobacteria bacterium
ATCTGGCGAAAATGCCTGAAAGATTCAGGCGTGGAGGATTCCGTGGCCGAAGACGCGGTCAAAAGGATCTCCGACTCCTATGTTTCCTGGCAGGAAAATTCCTTTCCCGGCCTTCTGGGAAACGTAGTGGCGGGACGTGTTGCAAAGACCTTCAATCTAGGCGGGACCAATTGCGTTATAGACGCTGCCTGCGCCAGTTCCATGGGCGCTCTGCACTTAGCCGGGATGGAACTCGCTTCCGGCCGCTCCGATATGGTGATAACAGGCGGTGTTGACACATTCAACGATATTTTTATGTACACCTGCTTCAGCCAGACCCAGGCCCTCTCTCCCACAGGGGATGCCAGGCCTTTTGACATAACGGCCGATGGAACCATCCTCGGCGAGGGCCTTGGAATAATGCTTCTGAAAAGACTTGAGGATGCCCGGCGCGATCAAGACAGGATCTATGCGGTGATCCGGGGCATGGGAACATCGAGTGACGGAAAGGGCCAGGCCATCTATGCTCCCAGCATTGCCGGGCAGACCGCTGCATTGACACAGGCATATGAATCAACCGGTATCACTGCGGACACCATTGAACTCGTAGAGGCACACGGGACCGGCACCAGGGCAGGGGATGCCGCAGAACTTTCCGCCCTCATTCAGGTTTACAGCTCCGCAAATAAAGACAGGACATGGTGTGCATTGGGATCGGTAAAGTCCCAGATAGGCCACACCAAGGCCGCGGCCGGAGTGGCAGGCATCATCAAGACCGCAATGGCACTGCACCACAAAGTGCTCCCGCCGACCATCAAAGTTACCCAACCGCCGAAAGAGATTTCAAATGACCGGTCGCCTTTCTATGTCAACACCGAAAAAAGGCCCTGGATGCCTAAAAAGGACCACCCGCGGCGTGCGGTTGTAAGTGCCTTTGGTTTTGGCGGAAGCAATTTTCATTGTGTTCTCGAGGAATCCAGGTCTGAAAAATCAGAGATTGTCTGGGACGGCCATGTGCAGATCCTTCCCTTTTCAGCGGAAAGCGCGGATGAACTCAAATCGGCGCTCGAGGCATGGCCCGCAGACCTCTCCTGGGACGAATTCCGGGAAAAGGCAGAGAGGTCCCGCGCTAAGTTCAATAAAAAGCATGACTTTCGGCTGGTTATGGTCGTCGAAAAAGACAGGACCGATATATCCGGGGCCATTGGCAATGCCCTTGCCATGCTAAACAAATATCCCCAAAAAAAATCATGGAATACCCCGGACGGCGCCTATTTTGGTGCCGGTTCAGTACCAGGGAAGCTCGGCCTTATTTTTCCCGGACAGGGGTCGCAGTACGTGGGCATGCTTAGGGACCTTGCCTGCCGGTTTCCTCAAATGCAGCAAGTACTTGTTGAAGCGGATCAGACCTTTACGGACGGCATTCTGAAGCTTCGCAACAAAGAGATACAAGACCGTCAGGACTCGGGAAACCGCAAGCCCCTGACGGATTACATATATCCGCGCCCGGTCTTTAATGAAGAGGCTGAAGAAAATAACGAAAGCGCACTGCGCGCAACCCAGGTTGCTCAACCCTCAATTGGTGCGGTCAGCCTCGGAGCGCTCAAGGTCCTTCATCACTTCGAGGTTCGCCCTGAAGCCGTTGCCGGGCACAGTTACGGAGAACTCGTGGCCTTCTGTGCATCCGGCCGTATCAGCACAAAGGTGCTTCATTCCCTTTCAGTTCTTCGCGGCCTTTTAATGGCTCAAGGAAACGGTGACAAGGGTGCCATGCTTGCGGCCCAGGCCCCGCTCTCCTCTGTTGAAAGGATAATAAGCGAAGAAAAGCTGAATATTATAGTTGCAAACAAGAACGCCCCGAATCAGGCGGTACTGTCCGGTTTCACAGGGGAGATCAAAAGGGCTGCTCAAGCCCTGGCTAAGCGGGAGATACGTAATATACGTCTTCCTGTTTCCGCGGCATTTCACAGTTCCTTAGTCGGCCATTTGGAAAAGCCTTTCTTATCAATACTTCGGGACATTGAATTTTCCGGGGACGGAATCCCGGTCTTTGCGAATAGTACTGCAAAAGAGTACCCGAAAGATCCGGAAGAGGCGCGGCGAGTCCTTGCCGCTCAACTGGTCAATCCGGTTGATTTCATTAAAGAAATAGAAAACATGTACCGCTCCGGCGTGAGGACTTTTCTTGAAGTCGGCCCCGGGGCCAAGCTCACCGGACTGGTCAGGGCGATCTTAGAAAAACGCGAGCATAATGCGTTCTCTTTGGACATATCCTCCGGGAAACGTTCCGGCATTTTTGACCTGGCCTCCTCCCTGGCCTTTCTGTCCGCACAGGGGCATCATACAAATTTATCCCTGTGGGTTCCGGTTCCTGATAACAGAAGAGTGCCGGCCCAA
>JAFDAP010000501.1 GCA_019313765.1 Deltaproteobacteria bacterium
TTTTCGTCTTTTTACGAGTCCATCAATCTTGTTTATCCTGTTATCCTGTCAAATTTTTTCAAAAGCCTGAAATATTAAATCGTGATTACTTGATTGGTGACCGGGCAGTTTTCTATACAGCTCCCGCACCCTGTGCAGAGTTCCATATTAATGCTTCGAGCCCTTTTCTTGATTTTCACCTTGAAATTTCCGGGAGAACCCTCAACGGATTCAAGATCAGCATAGGTGACCAGTTCGATGTTTAAATGCCGGCCGACCTCGACCAGTTTAGGAGAAATGATTCACATGGCACAATCATTGGTGGGAAACGTCTTATCCAGTTGAGCCATGCTCCCGCCTATGGAAGGGCTTTTTTCTAAGAGATAGACATAATATCCCGAATCAGCCAGATCGAGTGCTGATTGCATTCCTGCGATCCCGCCGCCTACGACCAGTACGGATCCCCTTATGTTGTCAGGCATTGTATAACTCCTTTAAGTGTCCATTCAGAAATGGCCCTTTTCCATCCCGCCTACAGCGGGACTGAATTGGACACATATTAGCGCTAAATTTTTGGTAATAGTTCACCTAATAAAAAACCTTTAGACAGGATAACAGGATAAACATGATTTCTGTGTCCTGTATATCCTTTTATGAATCCTGTATTTCAAAAGTATCCGTTTTCCCGGGCATTTCTGGTAAAAGTTGGCTAAATAAATACAATTTCTATTATGTGAATGTGAACAGTCCAATAATAAATTGTCTCAAAATAGGATATGTGTTCTGATTTACAAGATAAAATTAATCCAGTTCATCCCGTTAATCCTGTCAAAAAAAGATAGCTGAACTCTTACAATTTTTGTTTGTTTTGACTTTAACGTGGTTTTTTGTGTTGTAATGTGACTACATTATAGTTATAATGTGATCATATATCAATTGTTTTTAAAAAAAAGGGGATTTTGATGGGAAATATTGACCTGGAACAGGCCGATCCGAATTTCAGGAGAGAACTGGCCCGGCAACCGGGCGGGGAAAAGATTTCCGCATGTTTCATGTGCCGAACATGCGTGGCCAGTTGCCCAATATCAGCGGTGAACGACAAATTCCACCCCTTAAGGATCATCCGCATGGCCCTTTACGGCCTCAAAGAGCAGGTCCTGTCAGGCGATTTCATATGGCTCTGCTCAAGCTGTTATGCCTGTCAGGAAAGGTGTCCGCAGGGCGTAAGTATTACCGAGTTTATGACCCTTTTGAAAAATATGGCGGCAAAAAAAGGGCACATGCCGGCAGGTATACGGGCACAACTGGGTCTTGTCAAAGGAGAGGGTCGAATTTATCCCATTGATGATTTTGATAACAAAAAGAGGGCCAAGATTGATTTACCGGCAATACCCACGACCTGTAAGGTCGTGAAGGAGCTGTTTCCGGAGTGAGAGTTTTATGATGAAATACGCATTTTTCTTGGGATGTACTATCCCTGCAAGATCCAGGAACTATGAACTCTCTGCCAGAAAAGTCGCAGATAAGCTGGATATCGAACTGGTGGATGTGAAGGAGTTTATCTGCTGCGGTTTCCCCATTAAGGCCAGCGACCAGAAATCTTCTGAGATAATGGCCGCTTACAACCTTTGCCTGGCCCAGGAAAAAAACTTGGATATATTGACTTTGTGCAGTTCCTGCGGATCCGCATTAACGGAAGTCGCACATCACCTGTCCGAAGACGGCAATGCGAGGGACGAGGTGAATGAGCATTTAGCCGGAGCAGGCCTGAAATATGAAGGAAATGTCAAGGTGAGACATCTTGCCCGTGTCCTGTTTGAAGACATCGGGGCAGACAAGATCAAGGAACATTTTCAGAAAGAGCTGAGTGATCTAAAAATAGCGATTCATTACGGGTGTCACTATCTCAAGCCCTCTGATATCTATGATGGTTTTGATGAGGTGGAGGCCCCGAGATCGCTCGATGAATTAGTAAAAATCACCGGCGCTAAGGTCATTGATTACCAGGGCAAAAAGAAATGCTGCGGCGGGCCGGTACTCCCTGTAGATGAAAACGTGGCGCTTTCCGTGACAAAAGAAAAGCTGGATAATATTGCCGTGACCGATGCCAATGCCATGTGCCTTGTGTGCCCCTTCTGTTCGGTAATGTACGACAGCAACCAGAAAAGCATCGAATCGGAATATGATACGAGCTATAACCTGCCCGTTTTATATTTGACACAACTCCTGGGTCTGGCCATGGGATTTGACAGGAAGGCGTTGGGCCTTAACATAAATGTAGTCAAGACAAAAAAATTATTGTCAAGGTACTTCTCGAAGGAGTAATCATAAACAGCAACCCTTATCCATCGAAAGCCCTGCAATTGACAGCGGGGCTTTTTTTGTATCCATTGG
>JAFDAP010000502.1 GCA_019313765.1 Deltaproteobacteria bacterium
TGTTAAAGGCCGTTTCAGAAGGTGAGGCGGACGAATTCTGGAAAGAATCATTAAGGGTGGGAGACCAGTTCAATGTGTGCGGCTTTTCAGTCATGGCCTGTCTTATGGAGGTAATACCCCCATCAAGGGGCCGTGTCCTCAACTACCAGTGCTGGCATGAGGAAGCCACGCGTTCCGCCGTCAGTTTTGCAGCGGTTGTTTTTTTAAAAAACCCCTGATATTTTCTGGCCTTAACCCGGACAACGATTTGTTTGGGCCTTGATGTCGAAGTCTCGGTTCCTCTTGACAACCATGTGATTTTATTTTAAAAATAAAGTATTCACTACACCGCTGCAGGAGATTGTGATTTCAGGAATGGAGGCAAGGCAATGAGTGAAGACATAATTGATGTAGATACAATGGACTCGGCAATGAAGAATTCCAAGGTGATCAATTCGGTAGATGAAGCCGGAACAGTGAAATTTGAGAATGGAGTCTCCCAGTGCTATTGGAATGACGCGGGATTTCCTGAAGGCACCAGGGTTTGCGACAACGGTACGGCCTACGAATGCCAGGTCGGCCACTGGCTCAAGAAGAGTGGCTGTTAAAATGTGCCGCACCTCGGCATGTTTTGATCTGTGTAGGTCTGCAACATCAGGGATATATCAAATGGGATATTCCGAGTGGAGTCTGTTTAAAAGTTTTTGTCAATTGGTTCCTTGCTCCTATCTCTTTTCTGCGGGAAAACCCACTCCATAAAAATCTCATCATTCTTACGCTTCGCCGCTACAAGTGAAAATTCATTCCTGTACTTATTTGACACTATACCATCGCCGTATTGACTTGATTCATATTCATAAAAAATCTCATTATCCATGTTTTATCTCCTGCATCTGAAATAATGTTTAATCGAATATTTCACGGGATTTTCAATAGTGGCCGCAAAAGACGGCGAAGAAGCCCTCCAATACCTCAATAAAAATACGCCGTCATTTCTAATTCTAAACATGATGATGCCGCGAAAAACCGGAGGTGAAGTTTTGAAAAAGTTGTCAAATCGCAGTGAAAGATTTCCAATCCTTGTGGTATCCGGATATGTGGAATCAAAAGAACAGGTCTCAGAAATAGGGCAAATATTAGAAGATCGCTTTGAGTTTAAAAAAAGCCATTCTAATGGGTCTAATGGGGTCGCCGAGACACCAAAGGGCGTGATTTTTCAAGATTGAGTAGAGGGATCGGACATGAAAAAACTTGAGGGTTTTCAGCGGAAATATCTGAGGGGAGTTGCCCACGGTCTGAAACCGGTGGTCTTTATCGGCCAAAAGGGCCTGACACCTGAAGTCCTGTCGTCTGCAGAAATGGCCTTTGAAAGGCATGAACTCATCAAAGTGAAATTTAATGATTTCAAGGAAAAAGCAGAAAAGACGGAGATCTCCGCCCGCATCGAAAAGGAAACAGGAGCGGAGAATGTGGGCATGATCGGACACACGGCCATCTTCTACCGGCAGCAGGAGGACCCGGAAAAACGTAAGATGTCCCTGCCTCAGCGGGATGGTGGGGGCCGAGGGCGGGGTTAAGTTTGATACGAAAGTATTTATTGTTTAGGCTACGATAGGGGTTTCAAATTTTACTTTCCATTGAAAACCTGGTCCTCCCCCGCGGAACGGGATCTTCGATGGGCCAGGTCAGAGATAGATGGCTCTGCCTTGGATTTTTGTGTCTAAAAGTACAAATTCCAAGCATCAAATAACAAATGGTTCGACAGGCTCACCATCCTGAGCGAAGTCGAAGGACAAATCTCAAATTCCAATATTCAATGACCAAAACCTTCCAGGACAAGCCATTGTTTGGATTTTCGAATTTTGGTCATTGGAATTTGTTTGATATTTGGGATTTGATATTTGGAATTTCAATAACTCAATAAAACTCCAACAAAGCAAATCCCCTCTGGGGATAACCAAAGCCTGGTCCTCCCTCCGGGCCGTAGGCCCTATGGGCCGGAGGCTGGGCCAGTATTTTTATTCAAGGAGGGTGTCAAACCCAATGGGCCAGGAACCGAATAAGATCATTTATTCCATGATCCAGGTAAGCAAGTACTATGACAAAAAACCGGTTTTAAAGGATATCTCAATTTCCTTCTTTTATGGCGCAAAAATAGGCGTTCTGGGCCTTAACGGGTCAGGAAAGAGCACACTTCTGCGAATTTTCGCAGGCATTGACAAGGAATTCAATGGACAGACCAGTATTTCACCCGGTCTTACAGTCGGCCTTCTCGATCAGGAACCGGAGCTGGACAACACGAAAACGGTTCGGGATATTGTGGAAGAGGGACTGCAGGAAACCGTTGCCTTAGTCAGCGAATTCAACCGCATCAACGAGCTGTTTGCCGATCC
>JAFDAP010000503.1 GCA_019313765.1 Deltaproteobacteria bacterium
AAAGCCGAGGGCACCGCATCTCCTTTGTTGTCAAGGGTTCGCAGTAAAGTACTACGGCTTCACCCTGTGACGCCTCGGATATGCAGCACCCTCGACTTTTGCAACGTTAGGGTTTACCCGCCTTTGGCGGCGCCATAGGCGACCAGGGTTCAGACCTGATTTGACGGGCTATTGCGCAACATAAACAGTTAGTCAAATACTCCAATGGCAGCAGATTATAAGAAACAAGTCGCGCCAGGGCGGGCTTGAACCTAAATCTTGAGTTAGAAACGCACCCTTTTGTCCAAAATATTACCCCAAAATCAGCTAAAATTTTCGAGGTCTGAATTAAGAACATGAAAGATAATATGAACACAAATTCAACTAAGATTTCGCCCAGTGAACTGGCATTTGATATTGACGGTGTGGTTGCCGATACTTTTCGAATTTTCATAGAAACGGCAAGGGACAAATATGGCATTGAGATTGAATACGAGGACATCACGGAGTATGAGTTCTGGGAAGTCATTGATATTGATTTAAAGACCACACAGGATATCATACAGATGATCCTCGACCACCCCCTTGAGATGGGGATAAGGCCGATCAGAGGCGCAGTAGAAGTATTGACCAGGCTTTCACAAATTGAGCCGCTCCTGTTTGTGACCGCCAGACCAGACAAAGACCCAATCCTCAAGTGGGCCAGGCAGGAACTCGGGTTGCCGGGTACGAACACCATACATGTTGAAGCCTCCGGGACACACAGGGAAAAACTCCCTATACTCTTAGAGCACGGGATCAAGTATTTTGTAGAGGACCGGCTTGAAACATGTTTTCTTCTGGATGAAGCATCTGTGACACCGATTGTTTTCGATCAGCCTTGGAACCGGAAACCGCATCCCTTTAAAACAGTAAGGAACTGGCAGGAAATTGAGGCCATGATTGAGTGGAACGATCTTTAGGGTGTAACCTTTTTGCGTGCATTCTCTCTCATAGTGTAGCGCAGGGCTTTAGCCCTGCATCAAAATGGCAGAGCTAAAGCTTTGCGCTACGAAAAAAGGTTACACTCGAGTCTTTAGTTAAAACAGGAGGTGGACCATGCCTACATACGAGTTTAAATGTGAAAAATGTAAAAAGCGCTTTTCCCTGATGATGACAATTTCGGAATATGAAAAGAAAAAAATCAGGTGCCCGAAATGCAAGTCTGTCAGGGTAAAACAACAGATTACCTCGTTTCAGACGATTACCTCCAGTAAGAGTTAGGTTTCTGCTTTTATTATGAAATGTTTACCCCACTTGCCCCATTAAATTCCATAGGGCTATTTAATTGGGGTGAAATGCGCAGACTATTCCTCCGGGGCGGCTATATCAGTCCTCAATTGACAAAGAAGACATTATCAACTAAAGAGTGATAGTCCTTAGAATGTTTAAAAAGAAAAGAGGAGGTCATAGGCTATGAAATGCCCCCATTGCGACAAAGACATACCCGGTTCTCCCTGTCCCCAGTGTGATGCGACAAATCCTGATGATGCCAAGTATTGTATGGAATGTGGATCACTTTTAGGCCAGAAAGAAGAGGGGGCCACGGAAGGTGACAATGGCTTTGATTTTGAAGACAGGGTCCTTTGTCCTGACGGTAACTGTACGGGTATTATCGAAAACGGCAAGTGTACCGAGTGCGGCAGGACCCCCAAGAAAGCAAAAAAGGCGAATAAGGATTGAGGGCTTACGCAAAAATAACTTTACATTTTTGCATCCCATCTTCAGGCCATCTTTTGCCGCTCCTCAATCGCAAAATCCTCGCGATAGTAGTACTATCCCTCTGGTTTTGCTCAATTGGAGCAGCTAAATATGACCCAAATCCGGACGCCAATTCTGCTAAGTTATTTTTGCGCAAGCCCTAAGGGAAAAACCCGATGTATGAATTAAAAATCATTTCCCAGTTCGCAGCGGCCCACCAGCTCAGGGAGTATGAAGGCAAATGCGAAAAGCTTCACGGCCATAACTGGAAGATAGAAGTATATGTAACAGGAGAAAAGCTTGAAAAAAATGGACTGTTAATCGATTTCAAGCTTGTTAAAAATGCTACCCAAAAGGTATTGAATGAGCTGGACCATGTGTTCCTGAATGAACTGGATGCGTTTAAGACCATCAATCCATCCTCGGAAAATATTGCCCGCCATATATTTACGGCACTCTCCCGGGAAGTGAATACTGAAGATATTAAGGTAAGCAGGGTTACGACCTGGGAATCCGACTCCGCATGCGCAAGTTATACGGAACCATGAAAATTTTTGCCTTTATACCCGCAAGATATCAATCCACCCGTTTTCCGGGAAAGCCCTTGGCGCTGATCACCGGCAAGCCCCTGATTCAGCATGTTTATGAGCGT
>JAFDAP010000504.1 GCA_019313765.1 Deltaproteobacteria bacterium
AATTGGCTAATTTTTACATCTGAATAACGAGGTCTGACATCACTAAATTATCAATCTTTTCTGGAGGGAACCTATGGGAAAAGTAGGAATTATTGGTGTCGGCCAGAGCGCCTTTGTCCGGGGATACCCCGGTTCAATCAGAGAGCTGGCATTTGAAGGATTCAAGGAGTGCATGCAGGATGCCGGGATAGCGACCAAAGATATAGATGCTTCCATTATCTGCTCGGCTCCGGAATATGACAAACAGCGCTCTGCTGCGGGTGTATTTGCCGAGTATCTCGGTCTAGTTCCCCATCCCACGTTTTATCTCGAGAGCCTGTGTTCCTCAAGCAGCATGGGCCTGAGGATGGCCTATTCACTGGTCAAGTCCGGGCTTCATGATGTGGTTGCCGTTATCGGTTTTCAAAAGATGTCCGAGATCTCCTCTGCGGAATCTCAGGAGAGGATGGGACGCGGCGCCGATATCCAGTGGGAAAGCCCTTTTGGCACCATGATGCCGGCCTATTACGCCATGTATGCCAGGGCCCATATGGCGGAATATGGGACCACGCCCGAAGACCTGGCCAATATCAGGGTAAAGGCGGCCACTTACGGTCAGATCAATGAAAAGGCCGTTTACCGCAAGGCTGTGACCTTTGAGATGTTCTCCGACCCGGAAAGCCCCATATCCGGCCCGGTTGCCAGCCCGCTCCGCGTGGGAGACTGCTGTGCCAATGCGGACGGAAGCTCCTGTGTCATCGTGGCTAATGAGGAAAAGGCAAAGGCATTTTCCAAGAAACCGGTGTGGATCCTTGGATTGGGCGCCGCTTCAACCACCGTGAACCTGCCGGGCAGGAACCTTTTTACGGGATTGACCGTGGCTCAGCAGGCCGGTGAGCAGGCATACAAGATGGCAGGGGTTACGGCGAAAGATATCGATGTTGCAGAGGTCCACGACTGCTTTACCATTGCCGAAATGATGGCCTATGAAGACTTGGGCTTTGCAGAGCCGGGCCAGGGAAAAGATCTCATCAAGAGCAAAGAGACTTACAAGGAGGGAAGCATACCGGTGAATGTGGATGGCGGGCTGCTCTCCAAGGGACATCCCATAGGCGCGACCGGCGGGTCCCAGATCAGGACCATTGTCCTTCAGCTCAGGGGCGAGGCAGGCGACATGCAGGTCAAGGACCCGGAAATAGGACTGGTACATAATATAGGCGGCGTGGGTCTCTATGGAAACGTCAGCATTCTCGGGAGGTAAAAACAAAGATGGCAAAGAAAAAGAAAGAGGTAGATGATAGATTCAAGAAATTCGGAACTGTGAGCTTTACCTCCATCACCAAGGTCAATGATTTTATCGATTATTTGGAAAAGGGCAAGGTCATGGCCACTAAATGCAAGGACTGTGGTCTTGTGTTCTTTCCGCCCAGGGCCGACTGTTATCAGTGCCTGACCAGCAACATGGACTGGGTTGAGGTCTCGGGAACCGGCAAGCTTGTGAGCTACAGCAAGCTGGAATTTGCGCCAGTAGGTTTCGGAGACGACCTTCCCTATTCAATCGCTCTTCTGGATTACGGGGATTATAAGGTTTTCGGGAGAATCGCGGGTGACGTGCCGGAGGAAGAGGTTGAAGTGGGCATGGACATGAAGACAGTGGCCAACGAACTGCCAAACGGACAATTGAACTACGTCTTTCAAAAGGCATAAAATCACCTCATTGACCACTTCAAACCCTGAACATCCGCGATGGCTTGAGATCTCCATAGATATACACCCCATCGCCCATGAGGCAATGAGCGCCTTTCTTTTTGACCTGGGATGTACAGGTGTTGTCCTTGAAAATTTCCGGGACAGTTCCCTTAAAGCCTACCTGCCTTTTCAGGAAAATTTTGAAGATCTCCGCAACCGGCTGAACGTTTTTTTAGGGAAACTGTCAGAAATATTCCCTCAAGTCCAGTCACCTGAATTAACTATCAGCAAGATAGAAGACCAGGACTGGAGCCGGAACTGGCAACGCTTCTTTCATCCCGAGCGTGTGACTCGTAAGCTTTCGATCTGGCCGGCCTGGGAACCCGTGCCCGACTCGATAAATGGACATGTAATCAGGATTGACCCCGGTCCTGCCTTTGGCACAGGCCAACATGCAACGACCAGAATGTGCCTTGAGGCCATGGAGAAAATTGTCCGGGCCGATGAATCCTGGACCCTCCTTGATGTTGGTACGGGTAGCGGCATTCTTGCAATGTACGGGGCCATGTTAGGGGCAAAAAGGATTGTCGCCATTGATACGGATCCCGAGGCACTACGCTGGGCAAAACAAAACATTGATCTGAACGGACTGACAGGCTCCATAGAGCTTTCATCCATACCCATCGAAAAGCTTGAGGGTC
>JAFDAP010000505.1 GCA_019313765.1 Deltaproteobacteria bacterium
GGTCGTGGATAACTTCAAAAAACTGGGCGTCAAAGAGGTTGTTTTCATGCATGACGAGTGTTACGGCGCATTCGCACACCTTGCACCTGCATACGGCATAGAGGTACCCTTTAAGTCCATACATTACTATGAATATCTGTATAACCGGTTGCAGGAATTAAAGGACGAGATCAGGCCTTTGAATATAAAAGTGGCATACCAGAGGCCCTGCTCATCCCGGCTTTCCGCTGACAAACATCATTATGTGGCCGATATCATGAAGTTAATCGGAGTTGATCTGGTTGAAAGAGAGCATCAGGGAGAAAATGCCCTGTGCTGCGGCGGCATTTTTAGCATGTGTTTCGGCTATGATCTCGCAAACGATGTGCAGAAACGGAATATTGATGACATGGCAGCGCATGGGGCCGAGTATTGTGTGTTTAACTGCCCGGCATGTCAGAGTACCCTGGGCGCAAAGGTGGCCAAAAGAGGCATCAAGCCGGTCCACATGATTGATATTTGCAGGATGGCCATAGGCGAGAAATAGGAAGTGAGGGGTACCTTTTACAGATATTTTTTAGAGAGGATAACAGGATAAACAAGATTCTGTTTCGAGGGAACAAACAAAGCCAAAAGTGGCCTTAGTTATCCTGTAAATCATAGAAAGACCACAACCCTGACCCAGACCTGACTTGCAGGGGTCTGAATTGCATTGCTGAACCTGTCAGGAACAGATTTTGTTGAACGGAAAGCTGAAATCAAACGGAAGCTAAGGGATTTAAAAGAAGATTTACGGGATGGGTTTAGATGTTTTTTAATCCTGAATATCCTGTAAATCCTGTCAAAAAAATGAAGCCCTATGTAAATACACCGGAGGTATTATGATATGAGTGATATCACTCAGGCACTTGCCGAGATAGTGGGAGAAAGCTATGTTTCCGACCAGCCCGAAGAGGCATATTTTTATGCACGTGACCCGGGTTTGATGCCGGCACATGAGCCGGACTATGTGGTTGTGCCGAAGACCGCGGAGGAAATACAGAATGTCGTGAGGCTTGCCAACAGGGAGAAAATTCCGATCGTCCCCATGGGGGCGGGCATGGCCCTGACCGGTCTGGTTATTCCCCTTAAAGGGGGGATAGTCATTGATATGAAGCGGATGACCCGAATACTCGAGGTCAATGAAAAGGCACGGCTTGTCATGGTTGAAGGAGGCACCTCACAGGGATTATTAAAGGTATATTTAGAAAAAAATTATCCTAAGTTGCGCCACAGTATTCCCGACTCTCCCGCAACGGCGACTATAGCTGCAAACGTGATGATACACGGCCAGGGCAGGCTGTCACAACAGTATGGCTTCAATTCCGACATGGTTGCCGGGTTGGAAGTCGTGCTGCCTTCCGGTGAGATCTGCAAGATCGGCTCGGGTTCGATATCTCCGGACTGGTTTTCAAAAGGGGCGCCAATGCCAGATCTGTCCGGGTTGTTTTTAGGATGGTTCGGGGCGACCGGCATTATTACAAAGGTGGCCCTCAAGCTCTATCCTAAAAAGAAGATGAGGGACGTGGAGATATTTATCACAGACAGAGAAGATCTCGTCCCGGATATTGTGCATGAACTCACTTATACGGAGATGGTGGAAGATATAACTGTCTTTGCACAGCCATTGCCTATGATATTTAGAGACAACCACCACATAACCATTTTCTTTACCGGTGATACGGATACGGAGCTTGAGTTTAAAAGAAAAATGATCTGGGATGCATTAGACCGGTTTATTAAGAGCAAAGACGGCGGGTTTATGGGTGTGCCCCCGGTTATGAAGCCGACTCTCTTAGATTCGCCGCAAAGGAGCGTCACCAGGTTTGCGGACGTAAAAAAGGGCGGGGGATTCGAATATTCCGGGCCGATCATATTAGTTGAAAAATATCCTGAATGTTCTCGAAAAATAGAGGAGCTGGCCGAGAAATACGATCTCGGATATTCAGGCATGGCCAGGATTATCGGGAGAGGCCATTGTATGATGTATGGTTTTGCCTTTACCTTTAACCGGGCAGACCCTGATATGATGGAAAGGACCCGGAAGGCATTGCACGAGGTCAGTGAATTTGCCTTGGAAGCGGGCGGCGTTTTCTGGAAGCCGACAATAGATGAACAAAAAATGGCCCTTGATAAGATGGACCCGAACACACGGGATCTCATGCGCATGATCAAGAAAAACATTGACCCCAACGGCATCATGAATCCTGGAAACTGGGAGGTACATTAGATGAAATATGCGGATATTGTTCACAGGTGTTTCAGGTGCGGTTACTGCAAATTTACGAGTGATTATACCGACTTCAACTGCCCCGCCTACAGCAAATTCAGGTTTGAGACTTAACAGCAAATTCAGGTTTGAGACTTATGCGCCCGGGGGCAGAATGTGGTTAATCAGGGCATGGCTCAATGATGAGATTAAGACCAGCGACCGTTTTCAGGAGATCCTCTACTCCTGTGCCACCTGTGCCAACTGTGTTGAGCACTGCGTGTTCACCTTCAGCGAGGATCTGGTCAACATCTTTATCGCGGCAAGGGAAGAGCTGGTCAATGAAGGCATTATCCCCCCGCCTGTGAGAGACTTCCTGAAAAACATCAATGTAAACGGCAATCCATACAAGGAACCGGCCAACGAGAGGGGCAAATGGGCTAAGGGGACGCCAATTGAGACCTATGACGGCCAGGAATATCTCTTCTATGTCGGTTGTGTGGGTTCCTACGACGAAAGGGCCAAGAAAATTGCCGCTACAGTGGGGAGTCTTCTGGTCAAGGCCGGGGTTTCCATGGGAATCCTTGGGGAAAAAGAAACCTGTGACGGAAATGAGGTGAGGGCCCTGGGAGAAGCTGGCCTGTTTAAGGTTTTAGCGGAACAGAATATTGAATCATTTAACAAGCTTGGCGTTAAAAAGATCATCACGTTAGATCCCCATGCCTTTAATTCCTTTAAAAACGATTATCCGGGCCTCGGCGGTGAATTTGAGGTGTATCATTACACCCAGGTCCTGGCCCAATTGATCCGGTCCAAAAAAATAACGTTGAAGGGATACAAGGCCAAAATCACTTACCACGATCCCTGTTATTTAGGGAGGCATAATGGAGAGTATAAGGCCCCGCGAGAGATCCTGAAATCGATTCCCGGCCTTGAGCTGATCGAGATGGATAGAAACGGGGAGAATGCCTTTTGCTGCGGTGGGGGTGGCGGGAATTTCTTTACTGATATCTTAGGCGGTGGCGAGGACAGTCCCAACAGGATCAGGGCAAGGGAAGCCCTCGATGCCGGTGCCGGGATCATCGCCGTTGCCTGCCCGCAATGCGCCAAGATGTTGGAAGACGGCATCAAGACGGAAGAGCTGGATGACAGATTAAAGGTGATGGATGTGGCGGAGATAGTAATGCAAGCGATGCCATAGCAGCTTTATTCTTGCATTGAAAATCTGCTCCTCCCCCGCGTAACGGGATCTTCGATGGGCCCGTCGAAAATCCCGCTGTGCGGGAGTCAGAGCTAGATGGTTCTGCCTTGGATTTTTGTGTCTAAAAGTACAAATTCCAAGCACCAAATTACAAACAAATCTCAAATTCTAATATTCAATGACCAAAACCTTCCAGGACAAGACATTGTTTAGATTTTCGAATTTTGGTCATTGAAGTTTGTTTGATATTTGGGATTTGATATTTGGAATTTCAATAAGTCAAT
>JAFDAP010000506.1 GCA_019313765.1 Deltaproteobacteria bacterium
TGTCGCCGCGGTAAGTAACGGTATCGGGGCCTCAAATACAAGATACGGCATCCTGAACAGCCTCTTTTATGACAGCCGACGCAAGAGGGTGCGATCCAAACAGGCAGGAAGGGGTGGCACAGGGACAGTCATGCGGCATAAGGGGCTCCGGGCCGTAATTGTCCGTTCAGGCCTGCACAAGGTCGGGGGGAATAACCCCGCGGATGAAAAAGGGGTGAAGAGGTCAGGGGCCAGTCTCAAAAAAATTATCGCCCAGGTTGATCCCAAACAGTTCCGTCTCCGCAGTTGGGGAACACCTATACTGGTTGAGTATATGGACAAATACCACATTCTCCCGGTGAACAACTATCAGTACGGCCAGCATCCTGATTCAAAGGCCATATTTGCAGATGTTTTTTTCGACCGCTACCTCAGTAAAAAGCTGCCTGACGGCTGTTACAAAGGGTGTAACTTAGCGTGCGCCAAGGGGGCTGAAAACATTACCCTCAGATATGGCCCCAGGGCCGGGACAAAGGTAGGTATTGATGGGCCTGAATATGAGACAGCAGGCGCAGTCACCTGTATGGGCATCTTCGATCCCGGGTTTATCATGGAATACAACTGGTACTGCGACGAATATGGTCTCGACACAATTTCCATGGGCGTAACAGCCTCATTCCTCATGGAGTGTTCACAGCGCGGCTATCTTTCAAAAGACGAGGTGGGCTATGAACTGTCGTGGGGGGACATAGAGTGTGCCAACAGACTTCTTCATGAGACCGCCATTGGGGAAGGTTTTGGAAAGATCTGCTCCCAGGGTGTGCTTCGCGCCAAAGAGTGGGTAGCTGAACGCTACTCCAAAAAGACCGGCAAACCTTACGCCGAGGTTATGGAGGAACTTGGCAAGTTTTCCATGGAGGTAAAGGGGCTTGAGTTTTCCATGTATATTACAAAGGAATCCTTAGCCCAGCAGGGTGGATACGGATTTGCCCTCAAGGGGCCGCAGCATGATGAGGCGTGGCTGATTTTTATCGACCAGGTATATAATGAGCTCCCCACCTTCAAAATGAAGGCTGAAGCCTTGAAGTGGTTCCCCCTGATCCGCACATGGTTTAATGCAGTTGGCCTCTGCAAGCTCCCATGGATAGATGTAAGACACCCTGAAGCGGCCAATACCGATAACCCGGCAAAAAACCTGCCGACCCTTGAATACTATGTCCAATATCTAAACGCCACTACAGGGAGCAACAAAACCTTGCAGGATGTCCTGGACGATTCAGAACGACTCCATCTGCTGCAAAAACTGATTAATTTGCGCCATGGCAAAGGCACGAGAGAGAGTGACCAGATTCCTCTCAGGGCCATGGGACCTGTTTTCTTTAATGAGTATGAAGCGAGAGCCGATTATTATGATAGCTGGCTGATAGACCAAATAGGTGATGAAAAAATTCCGGATGGCCCCGAGTCGCGGCACGCACTTATCCTTAGACTGCGGCAGGAGGCCTATGACAAACTGTGTGACGCGGTTTATGAGGCAAAGGGGTACACTAAAAACGCCGTTCCTCTGCTCGAAATAGTTGAAAATTTTGATCTCTTAGATCAACAGGCACAACGCCTGCTCGCCATGTTTGGGCTTCAGAGAAGGGAATTGTCCAATTAGTACCTATATTTCAAAATCCCGTTATGTTTGCGTAGGATTTATGCCACAGCCAAATTGAATATTTCGAGAAATTCTTTAACTTTTTGAAAGACCTATAAAAAAATGACGGAGCGAAGCGACTTCTACCAATATTCAATTTTCAATAGTCAATAGTCAATTCTGGCTTCGCCGGGTTAAGGCTTATGAAGGTTTCAGTCCAATTCCACGGTGTTCACCGGGCCATTACCCGGGTCAACGAAATCAGGCTTTCTCTTTCTTCAAACGCCCGGATCAGCGATCTCTTTAACCATATTGAACGCACCTATCCAGATTTAAAGCTAAGCCAGGACGATATCATGGTCAGCATAAATGATCAGGTATCGACCATGAATCACTCCCTGAACCCCGAAGACAAAATCAGCTTTTTGCCCCATATAGGTGGGGGTTAGGGCGAGCCCTTAAGGCCTGTGAAGTGGAAAGGACACCACGAATGTGGTGGTCCCCTTCCCTGCCCTGATCTCTATTTTTCCCTTGAGAAGGCGTATGATTCTGTACGTAATGTAGAGCCCACGGCCCTCTCCCTCCCCTTCAAGGATTTTCATGCGATTGCGTTCAGAGATTTGCCCCGTGTTGCTGATCTCTGCGCAGGCCCAATCACCATCCGAGTAAGTCCTGACGGCCAGCACTCCCCCCTTGAGCGGAATTGCCTTTGTGGCGTTGTTTAGTAGATTGTCAAAAACC
>JAFDAP010000507.1 GCA_019313765.1 Deltaproteobacteria bacterium
TTTTTGGAATATTCATAGAGATCGATTCCGCAACTGTCAAAAAGGGCAAACCTTGCCACATCAAAATACTTCATATAATTGCCATGCCAGACAATGTACATGGGGTCTAAATCATGAAATGGGACACTCAGTCTCACCTCACAACTTTTATGTCCATCCGGATTTTTCATCTAAGCTACTCAGGAGCGTATCGATTATTGACAACCGCGTAAAAAGTCGCTTCGCGCCTTTTTACGCGGCGGAGAAGGGCTACCCCTGCCCCGCCATGCGGGATTGATGGACTTTTTACGAGTCCATCAATTGTTAAATTGTACTAAATTTTCAGACCCACGAGATAACCTTCCCTGATCGCGTCCAATGCCTTTCCGGGCTCTTTGGCGTCTCCGATTGTGTGGACCTCTGCAACAAGCCTTTTAATTTCGTTCACGAGGCCGTTCTCCGGTGCAGAACCGGCAGCAATTACAATGGAATCCGCGGGCAGGAAATCCGCACCATTCTCCCTTTCGATCTCCATTCCGTCATGCTTGATCCCTACGGCCTTTGTCTTCGTCATGATGGTAACGCCGAGACGTTTCAGTTCGGCCATAACAGTCCACCGGGTGGTATACCCCACGTCCTTGCCTGCCCTGTCAAACATTTCCACGACTATGACATCCTTATTCCCTTTGTTCAACAGTTCCGTCAGGGTCTCTATAGACTCTGCCCTTTTGGTCATGAGAAAGTGCAGGACATTAGGCGATAGGGTTCCCTGGACGGCCAGATACAGGGCCGTCTCCAGACCAACGGCATTCCCGCCCAGGATGACTGCCTTTTTGCCGACCCCGACACGTCCTGCCAAAACATCCCAGGCCTGGAAAACGTTTTTACCGCCAATACCGGGTATATCGGGCAGAATCGGTCTTGCCCCGGCAGCCACCACAACCGCATCAGGAGACACGTCCTTTAAAAACTGGATATCCGCCTCCTTATTGAGCAGGATCTCCACATCCAGGGCCTTAAGATTATTGATCAGATCTTTTGCCGCGGTGACCATCTCTTCTCTTCCCGGTATGCAGCGGTTAAGGAGCAACTGCCCTCCTAATGTATCATCTTTTTCTATCAGTGTGACCTTGTGGCCCCTTTCCGCCGCTGTACATGCGGCCTTCATGCCGGCAGGACCTCCTCCTATGACCAGGACCTTTTTTGTTTCCGGCGCAGGCTCGGACTTCAGCGCTCCTTCTTTTCCGGCCCTCGGGTTGACCATGCACGTGACAGGCTTCATTTGGAAAACATTGTCAAAGCAACCCTGGTTACAGGCAATACAGTGATAGATGAGGTCGGATTTCCCCTCTCTGGCCTTATTGGGGAGGTCGGGGTCCGCAATCAGTCCCCTCGCCATGGTAACCAGATCGGCCTCTCCATTGCGTAAAACCTCCTCCCCTGTGTGAGGATCGTTGATCCGGTTGCTGGCAAGGACCGGGATGGAAACCGCGGATTTGATGCCCTGTGCCAAGTAAACATATGCCCGGTGGGGAACACACATGGTCAACTGGGGAATGCGAGTCTCGTGCCATCCGCCCGTGATGTTAAAGAGATCCACCCCCGCCTTTTCAAGCTCCGAGGCAAATATTTTTGCCTCTTGATTCGTATTTCCCCCTTCCATAAAATCATTGCCTGCCAGCCTCACAAGAATCGGGTAATCCTTGCCCACGGCAGCCCTTACCTTTTCGGCCACTTCAATTCCGAAACGCATTCGGTTCTTCAGAGAGCCGCCGTATTTATCCTCACGCAGATTCGTGATCGGTGAGAGGAACTGGCTGATGAGATATCCCGCGCTGGCCAATATCTCCACCGCGTCAAACCCGGATTCTTTGGCGCGAACGGCCGCCTTCCCAAACTTATCCTGTACACCCGGGATTTCTTCTAAATCAAGGGCCCTTGGGGTTTCACCCGTTAATTTGGACCGCACGGCAGATGATGAAAAAGGTTTTCGACCACCTATCATAGCAGAATGGGTATAACGTCCTGCCTGGTAGAGCTGTGCTGCAATCTTTGCGCCTCCGGTCTGAACCGCCCTGGTCAGCCTTTTGAGCCCCGGAATATACCGGTCATCATGAATACCTATCATGCTGGACATGCTGCCATATTCATCTATGGAGCAACCGCCCACAACGATAAGACCCACACCGCCCCTGGTCCTCATGGTGTAGAAGTCTATCAGGCGGTCCGTGGCCTCTCCCTTCGGAGTATATCCCAGATGCATGGCCGTCATAACGATCCGGTTCTTGAGTTCCATTGTATTTATCTTAATGGGTGAGAATAAATACGGAAATTCCATTTGTTGTTTCCTTTCTGAAATCTGATTTGATCTTAAAC
>JAFDAP010000508.1 GCA_019313765.1 Deltaproteobacteria bacterium
GTGGTGGCATCCATACCGGTGATTTCGGCAAGATACTGCTCAAGTTCAAACATCATTTTGAGAATTCCCTGGCACAGACCGGCCGGAAGCAGGGGATGTGCCCCGGCAAACCCGGGAAGGCCTGCCTGCTTTTCATTGGTCTTGGGATTGTACTTCATGGTGCATGAACCAAGCGGGTACATGCCGGTATCAACCCCGAAATTCCACTGGGACAGCCGGGTGTAGTGGCGTACCACATCAACCTCGCTCAAATCCGGAAAGTCGGGGCCCTCTCCTGTAAGTTCCGGGTCTAAGGGGAAAGATTCAACGTCACGCCGGGGCAGGGAAAAACCGCTTCTCCCCTTTTTCCCTTTTTCCCAGAGCAAAGGCTCGTCTAATATCAGACCTGTTGTGCCCAAAGATTTAGTCATGATTTAACCTCCCTTACCAGGGCATCCATTTCCTCCCTGGACCTGGTCTCTGTCACACACAAAAGATAGTGGTTGGCAAGTTCAGGATAGTAGGGAGCTAAGGAAAGGCCCGGAACTATCTTCTTCTCCCAGAGGCGTGCGTATGTGGCCTCAAACCCCGGCGGGAATTCCACCACGAATTCATTGAACGTGGGACTGTCAAAACTTATGGTAAGCCCTTCCTTTTTAAGTTGGGCTTTAAGGTACTCTGCCTTGTCATGGTTGAGACGGGCAAGTTCCCGTATTCCGCTGCCACCGACCGAGGCCATGTACATGGCAGCGGCTAATGCACAGAGGCTGTTGTTGGTACAGATATTGGAAGTGGCCTTTTCCCGCCGAATATGCTGCTCCCTTGTTGCAAGGGTCAAAACAAAGCCCCTTCTGCCGTCCAAATCCTTAGTCTGGCCGACCAGACGGCCCGGCAATTTGCGCATGAGTTTTTTGCCGCTTGCGAGCATACCAAGTGCGGGTCCGCCAAAGAAACGGGGAATACCGAGGCTCTGACCCTCGCCGCAGACAATATCCGCCCCCGAGCTTCCCGGGTTTTTCAGAAGCCCGTAAGCAAGGGCCTCCGTAAAGGAGGCAACAAAAAGCGCATCTTTATCATGGGCCTTTTCCCCGGCAGCCTCAAGATCCTCAATGCACCCGAAAAAATTTGGAGACTGAACCGCAACCGCCGCAAGGCCATCCATTTCATCAAGCACGGAAAGATCAGTCAACCCGGCATTCGAATAGGGCAGTTCCAGGACCTCATAACCGGTGGGCTCAAAATAGGTCTTGACCACCTGGCGATAAAGGGGATGAATCAGGCTTGAAATCGCCACTTTTGCCCTTCCGGTTACACGAACGGCCATGAGCAGTGATTCCGCAAGGGCCGTGGCCCCGTCATAGTGGGATGCGGTGGCCACTTCCATACCTAACAGCCTTGCCGCAAGGGTCTGGTACTCGTAAATGGCCTGAAGGGTTCCCTGGCTCATTTCCGGCTGATAAGGGGTATAGGAAGTCATAAACTCGGAGCGACTAAGGAGGTAAGATACGGAAGCCGGAATAAAATGCTCATAACTGCCGGCCCCCATAAATACCTTGTACTCCGGGGATACGGCCATTTCACCGGAAAGGGCCGCCATATGTTCGTCTAATTCCCACTCAGTCAACGCCTCAGGCAGGTCAAGCCCCCCCTGTAAACGGCAGTCCTCCGGGACCGTTCTAAACAGGTCGTCTAAGCGCTCAACACCCACGGCCTGAAGCATTTCAGTTATGTCTTCGGCAGTATGTGGCAGGTATTGCATTCACTTTGCTCCTTTCAGCTTTTCCAGGCATTGGACATTTGTCATAAGGCTGTCCATTTCAGAAAGATCAGCGGGATTGACATCAACCATCCATCCCTTGTCATAAGGGCTTTCATTCATCAGTTCAGGGGATTCTTCAAGCTCACTGTTCACGGCGATAATCTCTCCGCCCACAGGGAGGTAGCATTCACAAACCGCCTTGACCGACTCCACGGTCGTAAATTCCTCACCCTTCTTAAAGGTATCCCCCACCCTGGGAAGTTCCACGAAAACAATGTCCCCCAACTGGTCTTGGGCATAGTCGTCAAGCCCGACCCTTACCTTGTTTCCCTCGAGCCTTGCCCATTCATGGTCTTCTGCATAACGGATGTCGTCTGGTAAATTCAGTTCATCGATTTCTTTCATGTGCATTTTCTCCTTAATGTGTATTTGTGTAATAGCTCAGGTAAAAATCCTGGCCCAGAGGATCAGGCTTTGGTTATCCCCAGAGGGGATTTGCATTGTTGGAGTTTCATTGACTTATTGAAATTCCAAATATCAAATCCCAAATATCAAACAAATTCCAATGACCAAAATTCGAAAATCCAAACAATGTCTTGTCCTGGAAGGTTTTG
>JAFDAP010000509.1 GCA_019313765.1 Deltaproteobacteria bacterium
TATGACGATTGCGATCTCGATTTTCCTGTGCAGTATTGTGCGCATAGCGGAGGGCATGACTGGCCTGATTTTGCATCTGAGGCTATCTGGGATTTCTTTAAAAATCTCCCCCCGACAGTTCCCTCGGACGAAACCGGTAGCGGAGATGTTGAGGATATGGGTAAGGGCACAATCAGTTTTAAAATACACTACCCGGCTGATTTTGTGGGGACACCTTATAAATTGGCGTTAGCCCTCTATGATTATGATAGCACTCAGCCCTTCGCGGGATCTCCTTTGTATTTCTTAACACTTGATGCCTCTGTGGGAGATTACACATTTGGTGAAGTTACGGAGTACGATAATGTGGAGATTAACCTGCTGGGTGTGGAATATGGTGACTATACGCTGACCGTAGTAGTTTATATTGAAGGGAGCAGCTATCCCATGCCAGGCGATGGAATAGATTATATAGGTGTGCAAAACTTTACTCTGAACAGCGATACCCTCGAAGTTACTACACCTTTTGAATTAGAATTGGTGAAATGGTAATAAAAATGTAGCGAATCAGGAAGTTGATTCACAGGACAAATTATCGGGGTATGATAGGGGCGACTATAGGGCTTTTAATCATCTCTCTTTAGAAAAGGAGGTTATTATGGGTGCGCCAGGCAAAGCTGGCAATTTCTTGTCGGTTAAAGTCCGACATAGACAAAGGGATAGCTACCAGTCTATCACCAAAGGTGCAATTGCGGAGGTAACAAAGCAAATGAAGCCACCGGAAGGGAAGTGCCAGACCGCAACGAAAGTGAAGGTATTGAGCCCCGAAAAGACCAACATCGAAGAGGCCGACAGTTTTCATAAGCTGGAAGGCAGAATAAACCATACCGTAATGGCAAGGTATAGTTTGCTCTTCCGGGGTCTGAGGCCGTGGTATGGTACAGAAAGGAAATTGTCGGAACCTGGGAGACCCGTACTGTTTCTGCAAAGGCAGATACCTGGAAACAATCTGGAGAGGAGAGGATTCAGGGATGACAGTGCGGGAGTCGGACTAATTCATAGTAGAGGGGTAGCAGGGGTAATGCCCTGTGAGGAGAGAATCCACTCGAAGGGATTAGCGTTAATATGTAAAGGTAAAGGGAGACATGTCTCAACCACTGAGTTGGAGGGTACATGCGAACAAAACTGAACCTTATAACGGAGGTAGCCAGAAAAGATGGGAAATGCACGTTCAATAATTTGGTACATCTTCTGAATGTTGAGAATTTCAAGGAATGTTTCCGAGAACTCAAGAAGGGGAAGGCATCTGGAATTGATGGTGTAACCTTACAAGAGTACGAGGAGGAACTTGATAACAATCTTGAAGATCTGGTGGCCAGGATGAAACGATTCAGCTACAGGCCACAGCCTGCGAGGAGGGCATATATTCCCAAAGCAAGTGGGAAAAAGCGCCCGCTTGGTATTCCTGCTGTAGAGGATAAAATTGTACAGATGGGGATAAGCAAGATACTTCAGGCTATTTTTGAGGTTGATTTTCTTGATTTCTCATATGGTTACAGGCCGAACAGGAATTGTCATCAGGCACTTGATACACTGGACAAGATGATAATGCAGAGACCTGTTAATCACGTAATCGATGCGGATATAAAAGGCTTCTTTGATAATGTGGATCACGACTGGCTAATGCGTTGTATTGAACAGAGGATAAGTGACAAGAATCTGTTACGTCTGCTTAAGAGATTTTTCAAAGCAGGGATAGTGGAGGAAGGTAAATACATATCAACTGAAAAGGGTACACCGCAAGGTGGAGTAATTTCGCCGGTACTGGCTAATATCTATCTGCATTATGTTCTTGATCTTTGGTTCGAGAAAGTAGAGAAGCAAAAGTTTGGAAGTTACATCGGCATGGTGCGTTATTGTGATGATTTTGTCATCTGTGTACAGCGCAAAGAGGTAGCTGAACAGTTATTAACGGAGCTTTCAGACAGGTTGGCAAAATTCGGACTGGAACTGTCAGCAGAAAAGACACAAATTGTAGAATTTGGTCGATATGCCAGAGAAAACAGCAGAAAGAAAAGATGTAAGCTTGGTAGTTTTAGCTTTTTGGGGTTTACACATTTCTGTGATAAAGGCAGAAAGGGTTACTTCAAGGTAGGAAGGAAAACAGACCGCAAGAAATTCTCTGTCAAGATCAAGGAGATGAACAAATGGTTGAAAGCGGTACGTAATACAAACAAGCCTGAAGTATGGTGGCCTATTCTTGCTGCAAAACTGAGAGGGCATTTTCAATATTATGGAGTGAGTGGTAATTATATGGGAATCAGCTATTTTCGTCATCTGACCATACGTCTGATATTTAA
>JAFDAP010000510.1 GCA_019313765.1 Deltaproteobacteria bacterium
GCAATTCTCCGTTTTAATCGGATCGAGTCCTTGAATTCTTTAAGCAAGGATGTCCTTGCTGAATTCAGGAAAATCTTGAAAGAATTGGATGCGAACGGAGAAGCAAAAGTGATCATCCTTACTGGCGCGGGTGAAAAGGCTTTTGTGGCCGGAGCGGACATCAGGGAATTGAAGGATATGAACTCGATGATGCTGAGGCCTATTCAAGATTGGGGCAGGGATGTCTACTATTGCTTGAAAAGATGGAAAAACCGGTTATCGCTGACGTCAATGGTTTTGCGCTGGGAGGAGGTACAGAAATCGCGCTGGCCTGTGATTTCATCTTTTCCTCTGAAAAGGCCCAATTTGGACAGCCAGAGGTAAAGTTGGGGGTGATTTCTGGTTTCGGGGGGGGCGCAGAGACTTCCAAGGGCCATTGGCATTCGAATGGCCAGAGAACTCATCTATTCCGGGGAAAGAATTGATGCCAAGCGAGCTGTGGAGATAGGTCTCGTGAATAGGGTCGTTCCTTCAGAGGCGTTGATTTCGGAAACAAAAAAAGTGGCTAAAAACATCGCGCCGAACAGTTTTTCCGCGGTAAAAGTCTGTAAAAACGCAATCAAATAATGGGTTTGAGATGGACGTTCAAAGAGGTTGTGAGCTGGAGAAAAAGATCTTTGCGCTCTCCTTTGATGAGGCAGATGCCAAGGAAGGAATTACAGCTTTTCTTGAGAAACGGCCACCTGAATTTAAATGAAAGCAATCATAATGAAGATGATTATTTTTGAGTAAATAAGAATTTGTGGATTAATAAGAGGTTTTTTTAGAAGGGATTTTTAGATAACGAATACTGAGTAAACAGGTAAAGGAGAAAATTATCATGAGTGAAATTACTGCTCCTATGGGAGGAAAGATTATCGATGTCAAGGTAAAAGCAGGTGATGCGGTGAACGAAGGCGACGAGGTTATCATCCTCGAGGCCATGAAGATGGAACTCCCTGTGGTTGCCAACGGATCTGGGACCGTAAAGGAGGTAAAGTGCAAGAGTGGCGATGCGGTAGAAACAGACGCTGTTCTTGCGGTGCTTGAGTGATATTTATGAATAACGTCTAAGAGTCCCTCTGAATTGAGATTTCTTTATCTTTACTATACCAGGACTTGGAGATTCTTTAATGGAAATTGAAGCCAGGATCAGAGAACTGGAAAAAAGAAATCGTGAGGCAGAGCTGGGAGGAGGCCAAAAGCGCATTGACCAGCAGCATGCCAAGGGGAAGATGACCGCAAGGGAAAGGCTTGATTACCTCCTTGATAAGGACAGTTTCCAGGAAATTGATAAATTTGTTGTCCATCGGTGCCATGATTTTGGTATGGAGAAAACAAAGGTCGCTGGTGATGGCGTAGTTACCGGCCACGGAACCATAAACGGGAGACCGGTTTTTCTTTTTTCCCAGGATTTTACCGTATTCGGCGGCTCTCTAAGTGGCATGTTTGGTCAAAAAGTATGTAAGGTTATGGACCTGGCCTTAAAAAATGGCACACCCATGATCGGATTGGACGATTCGGGTGGGGCCAGGATCCAGGAAGGCGTTGAGAGCCTGGGAGGTTATGGGGAAATATTTAAGAGGAATGTGTGGAGTTCTGGAGTAATTCCTCAGATATCGGTTATTATGGGCCCCTGTGCGGGGGGTGCCGTTTATTCGCCCGCTCTTACTGACTTTATCATCATGGTCAAAAAAACAAGCAATATGTTCATCACTGGACCTCAAGTCATTAAAGAAGTTACATTCGAAGAGGTTACGGCTGAGGAGCTTGGGGGCGCCATGAGCCATAATAAGCGAAGCGGTGTAGCCCATTTTGCAGAGGACTCCGACCAGGCAGCACTTGACAGGGTGAAGGAACTCCTGGGTTATTTGCCTCAAAATTTTCGAGAAAAAACACCACCCATTGAATGTACAGATGACCCGGACCGGACAGATAAATCGCTCAATGAAGTGGTGCCCACAAATCCACGGCTGCCCTATGATATCAAGGAAATCATCCGCACGGTATTGGATAACAACCAGTTCCTGGAGGTCCACAAGTACTATGCCAATAATATGGTCGTTGGCTTCGGGCGACTAAATGGCCTGGCAGTTGGGATTATCGCCAATCAGCCAAAGTTTCTGGCGGGCTGCTTGGACATAAACGCTTCCATGAAGTGTGCCAGGTTTGTAAGGACGTGTGACTCGTTTAATATTCCCCTGGTGACTTTTGTGGATGTTCCTGGATATCTGCCCGGGGTCAACCAGGAGTATGGTGGCATCATTAAACATGGTGCGAAGATTATTTACTCGTATTGTGAGGCCACGGTCCCGAAGAT
>JAFDAP010000511.1 GCA_019313765.1 Deltaproteobacteria bacterium
CTATGGCGCGCCAACAGAACTGGAAGTAACAATGGCAGAGACCATTGTTGGAATGGTGCCATCCATCGAGATGGTCCGAATGGTAAATTCCGGTACCGAGGCCACCATGAGCGCCATCCGTCTTGCCAGGGGGTACACGGGCAGAAAAAAAATTATCAAGTTCGATGGCTGTTATCATGGCCACGCCGACAGCCTCCTTGTATCAGCGGGCTCGGGGGTGGCCACACTCGGCATCCCCGGCAGTCCTGGAGTGCCGGAGGACTTAGCTAAACATACCATTTCAATCCCCTTCAATGACATAGAAGCAGTGAATCAGGCCTTTGATAAATACGGCCCGGAAATCGCCTCTGTTATTGTTGAGCCGATCCCCGGCAACATGGGCGTGGTCATCCCTGATAAACCCTTCTTGAGGGAACTCAGGAAAGTTACCCGAGAGCACGGTGCCCTTCTCATATTTGATGAAGTAATCAGTGGTTTCAGGGTCGCGCCGGGCGGGGCACAGGAACTCTACGGCGTTCTGCCTGATCTCACCTGTCTTGGAAAGATCATAGGAGGTGGTCTGCCGGTCGGGGCGTACGGGGGCAAAAAAGAGATCATGATGTGCATGGCTCCTGAAGGGGAGATCTACCAGGCAGGCACCCTTTCAGGGAACCCTCTGGCAATGGCAGCCGGAATTGTCACACTCGAAATCCTGAAACAGGGCAATCTCTACATGGAACTTGAGCAAAAAAGTGATGTCCTCTTTTCAGGGCTTGAAAACGCGGCACGAGATGCAGGCATCCAGGTAGTTATAAACCGTGTCGGCTCAATGGGCACCCTCTTTTTTACGGCCAAACCGGTCTCGGACTTTGCCGCTGCCAAGGAGAGTGACCAAGATCTCTTTAAAAGATATTATAGGAGCATGCTTGAACAGGGCATATATTTGGCCCCATCCCCCTTTGAAGCCAGTTTCCTATCCGCGGCCCACACAAACGAAATGATAGAAAAAACCATTCGGTCCGCCTCAAAGGCCTTCACGAGATTGAGTGCCTAAAGTTTGAAGTGCCTAAAGTTAAGGAACTTCGTGTCTGTTATATGACAATGCCAGGTATAACCTTTAACTCTAAGTAATTTAGCTCACCCTAATTAAATAGGTTCTGTATTTAACAGTGTAAACTTTAGTTCCTTTAGTTCACTTATGACCGGCAATTCCTCAACCGGTAGAACTTTTCGATGATACAACTACCAGCGGTAGTGGTTTGGGCCGATCAAATAACTGCTATTACCCGGCAAAAACCTGTTGACTTTGCCGGAAAACCTGTGATAGGAACGACACGGGTTTTTTATTAAGAGGTCAAGGCGGTCGGGCTGAGCTTAATTTGAATGGACAAAGACCTAAAAAAAACCATCAAGGACTTAGGCTATGTCAGTACGATCGGCATGACCATGGCCTTCTCGGTCGCGATAGGGGCCTTGATCGGCTACTACCTCGACCAGTGGCTCGGGACAAAACCTTGGCTTTTTTTCGTTTTTTTCGGATTCGGCATCGCTGCTGCATTCAGGAATCTTTATATTTTGTACAAGAAGGCAAAAGATCTGTGATAGACAAAGACAAACTTCTGAGGCAAATCAAAACGAATAACTGGATCTTTCTTTTGATCTTGGGTTCATTGAGTTCTGTATTTATGCGTGCCACTTTTACCTTAGGCGTGATCTTGGGCGGTCTTATCATCATCGCCAATTTCAGTGTACTTCAGCACACCATTCGCTCCGCTTTCTCTGATCAAGGGGCAATGCGGGGGAAAAAGATCTCTGTCATCGCAAAATTTTATTTTAGGCTTGCCATTATGGGTCTGATTATTTATATCCTTATCACCAACGGCTGGGTCAATCCCTTAGGCTTGACTGTCGGACTATCGATAGTGATATTCAGCATCCTTAGTTTTGGGATCCGCACAGCCTGGAAAACATCATCACGGGAGGCAATATAAGTTATGGAGCACCCTATTTTCTTTAATGATGCAATCCTGTCGGCCATGGGGGTCGCGCATGCGGGGGCCTATTCGCATATAACCTACACATGGTTAGTTATGCTGATTCTTATTGCGAGCGCCTTTTTCCTTGCAAGAAAAGTCAAACTCGTGCCTGAAAAGGGACAGAACTTCTTTGAGGTCCTGGTTGGCGGCCTTGAGAACTTCATGGTGGAGATTACCGGGCCTGAGGGAAGGTTCTTTTTCCCCTATATTGCCACCATCTTTCTTTTTATTCTCGTCTCCAACCTGATCGGCCTTATACCGGGCTTCTTTTCGCCCACTGCCAATCTCAATACCACCCTTGCCTTGGCCCTGTGTACATTT
>JAFDAP010000512.1 GCA_019313765.1 Deltaproteobacteria bacterium
TCACCAACCTACATCTTAAGGAGGCTTTTTATATTCTGCAATAACTATGCTCCCTGCATAGCATAGCTTGGACCCATCAGCATAGCTGATGGTTTAAGGTAAAGATAATTAATTGGACACATTCCTTAATGGTGTCCTTTGAATATTTTTTCAATCTGTTTTGATACATGAGTCTGAATACTTTATCTTCAATTTTTCCTTTTTCCGTTCCTTTTTCTATCTGTCTTTTTATGAAATTATGCAGACTATAAGCACTCTTTATGGCCTTTTCTAAAAAAACTTCGGTATCCTTCCCTTTAAATATCCCAAAATGACCGATTCCCAGTTGTTTAGCTTTTATAGCTTTTAATCTTTCTAAGGTATTGATATACTGCTTAAAACTTAAAAAGTAGATCGGGAAAATGGTATCCCCTTCTAAAGGAAATCCGGCCGCATCTGAAATGAGGAGTAAATCATCATTCCTTATAAAGATGCTCAGACTGCAGGGGCTGTGCCCGGGAGAATCTATAACCTTAATTGAGCAAAAAATCATGCTGCTTTCATGAGCTTTACAGTTTCCAGAGATCTTAGGATCTTGTTATAAAGTTTTTCAGTAGCAGAGTTTTGAGTCATTTCGAGGACCTTTTTCCCCTGAACATGAACAATTCGACCTGCTCGATTCAAGATAAGAAACCGGAAGGTTTTCCACTCCATTCTGCTGTATATGCGAGTGCGCTTTCGATTAGATTCTTGCTTTTTTGTTACCCCCATGGAGTGTTGCATGGAGATTGCTAAATTGTATGCCATTTGACTTATCTGTTGGTATGCAGAATTGGCTTGATATGTATTGGTGGGTATATGGTCAAATGCAAAATCCGTTTTAAGTTCCCCAATGGAGGTTTCCTGAGCACTGCGCCCAGCAACAAATAGAAGAAGTTCTTCAGGGTCCCAGTCCTTCGCATCAGTTACAACAGCACTGTATTCGTAGCTACCATTGTTAGGTGAAAAGAGATCAAGTTGAACGTATTTCTGTTTACAGCGGACTTTCTTACGAAGAATCATTACGTAGTGCTTATGCTCAACAGAGTTAACAGTGAAATGGTATAGTCGTAGCGGACACTCCGAAAAGCGTGTTATAATAATTAGTTTTAAGGAGGTGCCCCATGGTCATAGAAACGAAAACATTATTCAAAACAATTCAAGATTGACGCAGTTAAACTGATAACCGAACAAGGCTACAAAATATCAGAAGCCGCGCGCAACCTTGGGCTCCACCATAGCTCTCTGAAGCGTTGGAAAGACCAGCTTGAAACAGATAGCACCCAGGCCTTTCCAGGCAAAGGGCATATGACCCCTGAAAAAGAGGAGTTATACCGGCTCCACAAAGAGGTCAAACAGCTGCGAATGGAGCGAGAAATCTTAAAAAAAGCAGCGGCCTTCTTTGCCAAAGAGTTGGGGTAAAATACGAGTTTATCCGGCAGCAACAGAAGGCCTATCCCGTAACCGTTTTGTGTCGGGTTATGGGGGTTAGCCGGAGCGGGTATTACAAGCACCTTAAAAGAAAGCATGAGGACAAAATTGATCCGGATTTTGTTATAGTTGCCAAGGTTCGACAGATTCATTCTGAAACCAGAGGCAGCTATGGTTCACGGCGAATGAGCCGCCAACTTCGGGACGAAGGATACGATACCGGCCGATACCGTGCCAGGAGTCTGATGAAGAAGGCCGGTTTGTCTGTAAAATGTCGCAAGAAATTTAAAAAAACCACTGATAGTAATCACAAATTGCCGGTTGCTCCAAATCTTTTGAATCGTCAATTTGAAGTCCGAGCGACCCGATACGGTCTGGTGTGCCGATATAACCTACTTATGGACCATTCAGGGCTGGTTATATCTGGCTGTTGTTCTGGATTTGTATTCACGTAAAATAGTGGGCTGGGCTATGAGCAATCGCCTGAAGGCTCCTTTGGTGAAGGAAGCCCTATCGATGGCTTACTGGCGCCGAAAGCCCGAAAAAGGTTTAATCCATCACTCCGACCGTGGGAGTCAATATGCCGGCAGCGAATACCAAAACTTGTTAGAACAATACGGCATGGTTTGCAGCATGAGCCGAAAGGGCGACTGCTGGGATAATGCCGTAGTGGAAAGTTTTTTCCACACCCTTAAAATCGAGTGGATTACTGACATCATTTATCAAACCAGGGACGAAGCCAGAAGTGACGTGATCGAATATATTGAAATGTTGTAACTATTCAGCGAAAAAAACAAAAAATAGTAAAAAAAGACTTGACATGGTTTTTCTGTGAAAACCTAAAATACAACCTGGCATGAGTACTTTGCATATTTTGGCCACAAG
>JAFDAP010000513.1 GCA_019313765.1 Deltaproteobacteria bacterium
ATGGTGGGTAAGACAGAAGGAGCTTTAGAGCAATTGAAGGAATGATGAGTAGGAGGCCACAATGCCAAAGAAAAAGAAAGCCAAAAGGGATATTGAAAAGGGCTACACGACAAACAGATAGTTGCAAAACTGAGAAGGCTTGTGGTGGTGACTGCTTTATCGACACCTTGAGATATTAATATTCATCATTTACATATCTGAAATAAAATTCGCTCTATAAAAGTTTGGATCTCTCCAACGTCTATGCACTTAACCCTGATTTCATGTATCTGCTATTAATCACAGCTTGATGCAAAACTGAGATAATGGCAAGATACATCAGGTTTTTGGAGGCTTTAAATTTTTTGGATTTCATCTACTTATCTGTTGTTTGGATGAATTTGTGATATTTTACGTATCACCAGTTACCGGGATCACCAATTTAGTTGACTAAAACCCACTGATTTGGGTATAAACACATATAAACTATTTCTGATTCTCCTATTTCACCTGATCTGAAACAGGCCTTTTTTTGCAGATTTTGATCCTAAATCTCATCTGATTTTTACGCTCCTTCGAATATCCCACATACCGAGTCATCTGTTTTAAACCTTAAAAAGGGGGTGCCATTATGGCAGAAAAAGGTTTTAAACGTAAACTCACCGCCATCTTCAGCGCCGATGTCGAGGGCTACAGTCGTCTCATGGGTGAAGACGAAGAAGCCACAGTCCGCACATTAACAACCTACCGTGAAATACTTACCACTCTCATCCAGCAGCATAACGGTAAGGTGGTGGACTCTCCAGGTGACAATTTGCTGGCTGAATTTACCAGTGTGGTCGATGCCGTATACTGTGCTGTAGCAGTTCAAAAAGAAATCAAGTCACGCAACGACGAATTACCTGAAAATAGAAGGATGCAGTTCCGCATCGGTGTCAATCTTGGTGATGTGATCGAGGATGAAGAACGGATTTATGGCGATGGGGTTAACGTTGCAGCTCGCACAGAGGGATTTGCCGATGGTGGAGGAATCTGTGTCTCTGGTACTGCTTATGACCAAATCGCAAAGAAGCTGCCTCTAGGTTATGAGTATCTAGGGGAGCAAAAGCTGAAGAACATAGAGAAACCCATACGTTTGTACCGGGTTTTAATGGACCCAGAAGCAGCAGGGAAAGTAATCGGCGAAAAAAGGCCAATATCGCGACATTGGCGTTGGGCAGCGGTCGCACTGATTGTAGTGGTTGGCGCACTGGCGATCTGGAATTTTTACTTTCGCCCACCGTTTGAGCCCGCTTCTGTGGAACGGATGGCTTATCCTCTGCCTGATAAACCCTCAATCGCGGTGTTGCCCTTCAACAACATGAGTGGTGATCCTGAGCAAGAGTATTTCAGCGATGGGTTGACCGAAGAACTTATTACTGCTCTTTCCAAGACACCAAAAATGTTTGTAATCGCCCGAAATTCCACGTTCACCTACAAGGGAAAGCCAGTCAAGGTTAAGCAAGTCGCAGAGGAACTGGGGGTGCGCTACGTGCTTGAAGGAAGTGTTCGTAAAGCGGAAGACCGGGTGAGAATAACCGCTCAGCTGATCGATGCACTTACTGGGCACCATTTGTGGGCAGAAAGATATGATCGGGATTTGAAAGACATATTTGCCCTCCAAGATGAGATCACAATGAAAGTCATTAATGCCTTACAAGTGGAACTAACGGAAGGAGAGCATGTTCGTTTGTGGGGGAAAGGGACAGATAATCTTAAGGCCTACCTAAAGAGCTTGCAAGCAAGAGAATTTTATCTGACCCAGACTAGAGAAGGTAATGATCTGGCCCGGCGCACGGCAGAGGAGGCCATTGCTTTGGATCCTGAGTATGCACCTCCCTACCACGTTCTATCTATAACGCATTTTATGGACGTTTTGTTCAGAACAACTAAATCGCCCAAGCAGTCTATGACACGAGCGGTAGAATTGATACAAAAGGCCATCGCCTTAGATGATTCTTATGCCTTGGCCCATGGCTGGTTGGGCGTTCTCTATGTGTATTTGAGAAAGTATGAAGAGAGTATTATGGAAGCGCAGAAATGTGTCGCCCTCGATCCCAATGGGGCTCATGGTTATTTATATTTGAGCATGGTCCTTAGATTTGCTGGTAGGTTTGAGGAAGCCGTTCAAGCGATTGAAAAAGCGATACGTCTCAACCCTTTTCCTCCGAATACTTATTTCCGGCAGGCCTGTGGGACCTATAGTTTCGTTGGAAGGTATGAGGAAGCAATCGCGGCAGGGAAAAAGGCGGTAACGGTATCGCCCAATGATGAAATTGCCCACACGCTGCTATCAGCCGCATACAGTTTG
>JAFDAP010000514.1 GCA_019313765.1 Deltaproteobacteria bacterium
TGCGCACGGGTGCAGGCAGGTGATGATCCCCGGTTATTGTCCGGGTGACCTGTCTGTTATCGAGGACCGGATAGGGATCTCCGTTATCCGTGGTCCCAAAGACTTGAAGAATCTACCCGTTTTCTTCGGTCGTGAACGAATTCTGGAGGGCTATGGTGAGTATCATGTGAAAATCTTGGCCGAAATTGTGGAGGCTTATCAGATGCCCTTCGATAAGATCCTGGCCATGGCCGATTACTACCAAGCAAATGGGGCCGACATCATTGACTTGGGCTGTCCTCCCCAAGGCGGTTTTCCCGGTGTGGAGCCGGTCGTGGCCGGACTCAAAGAGCGCGGTTTTACCGTCAGTTTGGATACCTTCGATCCTGAGACCATCTTGCGCGCCGATGAGGCCGGCATGGATCTCCTGCTGAGTATCAATTCACAAAACTTGGACCTGTCCCCTAAACTGCATTGCAAAGTGGTGGTCATCCCGGATTTCGGAGAAGGCTTGGCGTCGCTGGAGCGCAACACCGCCCAACTGGATGAGTGGGGTGTGCCCTATGTCATGGATCCTATATTGGATCCTATCAGTTTCGGTTTCACGGAGAGTCTCCATCGTTTTTACGAAATCCGGCAGCGCCATCCCAATGCCGAGATGCTTATGGGTCTGGGCAATCTGACAGAACTCACCGACGCGGACAGTATTGGCATTAACGCCGTGATGGCCGGGGTCGTCACCGAACTCGGGATAGACTACGTACTGAGCACAGAAGTGATCAGCTGGGCGCGGGGGGCTGTGAAAGAACTAGACCTCGCTCGTAAGCTGATGTATTACGCCCACAAAAACCGGTTGCTGCCGAAGGACATCGATGATGGTCTGCTTACAGTGAAGGACCCTCCCCACGAGTCTTACGGCGAGGCGGAGCTGCGCCATATGCATCAATTGGTAAGCGATAAACATTTTCGCATCTTCACTGACGACACATGGATTTACGTATTCAATCGCGACATTTTCATTAGGAGTACCGACCCGCAAGAAATTTTTACCCAACTTGATGTGACGGAATCGTCTCATGCCTTTTATTTGGGCAAGGAGCTTGAACGAGCCGCCCTGAGTGTGCAATTGGGCAAAAAATACACCCAAGAAGAGCAATTGCGTTGGGGCTACCTCAGCAACAGAATGCAAATCAATACTGTTGAAATCGAAGACACCTTTGCAGAGGCTTTCAAGATGTGGGGAAGCCGTCTGATTATTACTGCCGTATCCGAAAAATGGGCGATAACCACGGCTCGGGCCGCTACCGGTTTCGGGACGTCAATTATCGGCTGCGGATGCGAGGCCGGAATAGGCAGGGTGCTGCCGGCCGATGAGACGCCTGATGGAAGGGCGGGTGTGGAGGTGCTATTTTTCACCACATCGAAAAAGGCCGTGGAGCCGCTCCTTTTAGCCCGTGTGGGCCAGTGCATAATGACATCCCCAACTTCCGCCTGCTATAACGGCCTCGTCTCGGAAAGAGAGGTGAAGGTTGGCGGCAAGCTCCGTTATTTTGGAGACGGATTTCAAAGCAGCAAGCTTGTGGACGGCCGACGATTATGGCGTATCCCTGTAATGGATGGAGAGTTTGTGATCGAAGAGAGTTTCGGTATGCAAAAGAGTGTCGGAGGGGGCAATTTTCTGGTTTTGGCTGAGAGCCAGCAGACAGCACTCGAAGCATGCGAAAATGCTGTTTCTGCCATGCAAGAGGTGCCTGGAATCATCATGCCTTTTCCAGGGGGCATCGTTCGAAGCGGGAGTAAAACAAGCTCTAAATACAAGGGTATGACCGTTTCAACCAATACTGCCTATTGTCCCACAATCCGCAGACAGGTCAAATCAGCCCTGCCGGAAGGGGTTAATTCCGTAATGGAGATCGTTATTGACGGGCTCAGCGAAAAGGCAATCAGCGAAGCCATGCGTAAGGGGATCGAGGCCGCATGCATTCCTGGTGTTGTGAGCATCTCGGCCGGTAATTACGGCGGCACACTTGGGCCGTATCATTTTCATTTGACCCGTATCATGGAATAAAAAGAATCAAGGCAGGGAGGTGTGATCTTTGAGCGGCGAATCGAATACTGAAAAGGCAGAAGCATTTTCTGATAATACAAACGGGGTGACCTTGAGGGTGAAGGAAGCGACATCCCTTCCGGTTGAGGCGGATAGCATTAGCCCGGATCTCTTTGTCGATCGAACTAATTCAGAGATTAAAAATCTGACCCTCTTCTGCGGGCGACGCGAGGTGACCATGGGAGATCTGTTTACAGTCGAAGGCGAAGCCTCTGACATGATCACCCTTAAAGGGAGCCTTAGAAATTACAAGAAAATAGGCCAGAATATGACCCGAGGCCGGATTACCGTGACAGGCGATGTGGGCATGCATCTCGGTGCTTACATGCGGGGGGGTGAGATCATCGTTCATGGCAGCGCCCATGATTGGGCAGGCGCCCATATGCAAGGGGGGATCATCCGGATCAAGCGGAACGGAGGGCATTTTGTAGGCGCAGGCTACCCCGGCGAAAAGCGGGGCGCAAACCGTGGGGCTATACTGATAGAAGGGAACGCCGGCAATGAAACAGGTGCAAGGATGCGACGTGGACTCATCGTTGTCATGGGCAATACTGGAGAATTCACAGGGGCAAACTTGATTGCCGGATCTATATTTGTTTTTGGTCGCTTAGGAGAAAGGGCGGGCGCCGGCAACAAGCGCGGTTCTATTGTGGCCATGGGTGATACCGCGCCGCTGCTCCCCACCTACCATTACCAGTGCCGGTTTCAGCCCGTATATCTGCGTTTTTATCTGCGTCGTATCCGCAGTTGGGGGCTTCGCATTTCAGATGACCAGATAAATGGTTACTTCCGCCGTTTTTCAGGCGACATCACGACTTTGGGGAAAGGAGAGATTGTTATTCATGATTAGCGTAAATAGAAGGGCGTATGAAATTGTACGTTGCATGATAGATGATGCCGAAGCTTTGTCAATAAGCTGTGAAATACTTCAAAATGGAGCCACGGTGATAGATTCCGGTGTAATGGCCCCCGGCAGCCTGGAAGCAGGCAGACTTTTTTCCGAGATTTGTCTCGGCGGTCTTGGAAGTGTCGGTTTCTGCCGCCTTGATTTCGACGGCATTTCGCTGCCGGGTGTCACTGTTGCGGTCAACCATCCTACTATTTCATGCATGGGATCACAGTATGCCGGATGGGCGTTTAAGGTAAAGGGAGAGAATAAATCAGACACCTATTTTGCCATGGGTTCCGGGCCGGCAAGGGCATTGTATGGCAAAGAGCCTATTTACCAGGATATTGGCTACCGGGATCAAGCAGATATCGCCATTTTG
>JAFDAP010000515.1 GCA_019313765.1 Deltaproteobacteria bacterium
GGCAAAATGCACAAAAAGTAAAATTTAAACATAGGGAGGTAATACATTAAGATGAAAAGCATGAGGGATTTTATTGCCAAAGGTGAGGCGGAAGGTCTTTGTAAACGGATCACGGCGGAGGTTGACTGGAACCTGGAATTATCTCATATCGCTAAACTCAACGAGGAAAAGCAGGGCCCGGCCCTCCTTTTTGAGAATGTAAAGGATTATGATACACCGGTCATTACCAGCGTGTGCACGACAACGCAAAGGCTTGCTTTGATCATGGGTCTGCCCCTCGAATCCAGTCTTGTGGATCTCTACGAATCATGGGCCAAACTGGGTGAAAACCTGACCCCGCCCAAGTGGGTGGATGCGGCCGGTGCTCCCTGTAAGGAAAATATCATGACGGGTGACGATATCGATCTTTATAAGTTCCCCGTGCCCCAGTGGTATCCCTTGGACGGCGGACGTTATATCGGCACCGCTCATTTCATAATCAGCAAAGACCCTGATACCGGCTGGGTCAACCTGGGAACTTACCGGAGCCAGCTTCTTGGGAAAGACAAGATGGGTACCCAGTTCATCAAGGGGAAACACGCCGACATCATGCTCAAGAAATACCAGGCAATGGGTAAACCCATGCCGGTAGCTTCAGTTATCGGATGCGATCCCCTGTTGTTTATCCTGGGGGCGGCCCGCGTTTCAGCCTTTACATCAGAATATGATGTGGCCGGCGCACTCCGGGGCGAAGCCGTGGAAGTGGTCAAGGGAGAAACCGTGGATCTTCCCATACCGGCCCATGCGGAGATTGTGATCGAAGGCGAGGTGGATGCCGAAAAATTTATGGAAGAAGGACCGTTCGGCGAATACACCGGCTATTATTCAGGGGTGGGCACGGACCCGCGCAATTTTATCGACGTCAAATGCGTCACCCACAGGAACAACCCGATTATGTGGGGAACCACCGTGGGCCGGGCCGTAACCGATACACACATGACCATGGCCCTCTCATACGGCGCCACCCTGTGGCAGCAGCTCCTGGCCATGAAAATCCCCGGTTTGAAGGCGGTTTACTGCCCGCCTGAAGGCTCCGGCAGATTCCTGGCCATTATCTCCGTGAAGCAGATGTACCCGGGTCACGCGGACCAGGTGCTGACAGCGGCTATTTCAACGGAAATGGGCGCCTATGGTCTTAAAACGGTCATTGTGGTTGATGAAGACATTGATCCGTGGGATATCCCCAGGGTGTTGTACGCGCTTAGTTTCAGGTTCCAGCCCAACAGGTCCCAGGTCATCAAACGGGGAAGATCTACTCCGTTAGATCCCTCACTCCCCATAAACGCAAGGGAGATAACAGGCAGGTTGCTTTTGGATGCAACCATCCCCTATGATTGGAAGGAAAAGCCCATACCGATTGAGCTTGACCCGGAAGTGGTCAAAAAAGTCGAAGCCAGGTGGTCGGAACTGGGGTTTTAGGGTATATGGAGCGAGCCGACCGTGTCGGCGGGAAAAGGCTGCAACACGGTTGCCTTGGTCCAAGATTTGGATCAAGCCGACCGTGTCGGCGGGAAAAGGCTGCAATCCCGCCATAGGCGGGACCTTGATCCATAATATAGCGTTTAAGAAAATGATTTGAGTGTAACCTTTTTTCGTAGCGCAGAGCTCTAGCTCTGCCATTTTGATGCAGGGCTAAAGCCCTGCGCTACGCTATGAGAGAGAATGCACGCAAAAAGGTTACACTCAAATGATTTTATAGGGGCGCTGCTTGCTGCGTCCCATTAAGGGCAGGCCAAGGCCTGCCCCTACCCAAAAACATTTTCTTGAACACTATAGATAAAATTGCCAAAGCGATTTTCTTAAAGGAGTAATTGTCATGCCAGAGACAAATTTATTAGACGGCAAGAAGGTCCTGATAGTGGATGATGAACATGATGTGTTAGAAGCACTCGAAGAGCTGCTGTCAATGTGTGAGGTTTCAAAGGCTTCAACATTTGAGGAAGCCAAAGAGCTGTTGGAATCCCGGGATTTTGATATAGCCATTCTGGATATCATGGGCGTTGACGGTTACGGCCTGTTAGATATTGCCAACAGTAGAAACATAACAGCCGTTATGTTGACAGCCCACGCATTCACTCCTGACAATCTCGTAAAATCTATCAAAGAAGGAGCCGCTTCTTATCTCCCCAAGGAAGAGCTGACGAATATTACAACTTTCTTGAACGATATATTAGAAGCTAAGGAAAAGGGGAAAAGTACATGGGAGCCCTGGCAGGAAAAGTTGCCTTCCTCCTATTTTGAAAAGAGATGGGGCGCTGCCTGGCAGGATACCGATAAGGAGTTTTGGGA
>JAFDAP010000516.1 GCA_019313765.1 Deltaproteobacteria bacterium
CGGGTTTTTGACCTATGATCCCGAGAAGACCGGAATTTACGGGGCCGGTTGTGTCAGGAGGCCGACCGATGTCGCCTCATGTGTTCAGGACGCCACGGCAGCAGCCTTAAAGGCCATTCAATCAATCGCGAGGAGGTAGCTCGATGGACAAGAAGACAGCAGTTTATATATGCACCGGGTGCGGCATCGGAGATGCCCTTGATATTGACCCGATTAAAGAGTTGGCCACGGATGAATTAAGCATCCCTTTATGCAAGGACCATCCTTTCCTGTGTGGAGAGGAAGGGATTGAAGTCATAAAAAAGGACATAGAAGGGGAAGGCGTTAATACCATCGTCATTTGCGGCTGTTCACAGAGGGTGAACTACGATGTCTTTGATTTTGGCCCGGACAAGATAGTTGAAAGGGTAAATTTCAGGGAGCAGGTGGCCTGGAGTCAGGCCCCAAAGGAAGAAGATACCCAGATGTTGGCTGAAGACAACCTGAGGATGGGCTGTTCAAAGGCCAATGATACGGAACCGCCCGAGCCCTTTAAAGCGGAGGAGGAATACTCTAAAGATATCTTAGTTGTGGGCGGGGGTCTTGCCGGGATGACAGCGGCCTTAGAGACGGCCAAGGCCGGGTATCAGGCTGTTTTGGTAGAAAGAGAGGACAGCTTAGGCGGTTTCCTGGGAAAGATGAAAAAGACCATCACCCTGCCATATAAGGAACTCTCCGATACGGGTGCCGAAGAGTTGATCAAATCGGTCACGGAAGACCCCAAGATCAAGGTCTATACATCTTCCACAGTGGAGAAGATCAGCGGCGCGCCCGGCTTGTACTCAGTGGATATCAAATCAAACGGAAACGCAGTCAGCGAGCGGGTGGGTGCCATAGTGCAGGCCACTGGATGGGTTCCCTATGATGCCAACAAATTAGGGCACTTGGGCTACGGAAAATTCAAGGACGTTGTCACGAATGTGGAAATGGAAGAGATGGCCGCAGGAGGAAAGATAACACGGCCTTCCGATGGCAGCGATGTCAAAAACGTCCTTTTTATCCAGTGTGCGGGCTCCCGGGATCAGGAACATCTACCCTATTGTTCATCGGTCTGTTGCCTGGTATCTATGAAACAGGCCACCTATGTGAAGGAGCAGAACCCGGAATCGGTAAACTATATCCTTTATAAAGATGTGCGTACCGTGGGCCAGTCAGAAGATTTTTACAGGAAGGCCCAGAATGATGGAAGCATCTTTATCAGGGGGGCGGCCACGAATGTGGGTGAAGCCGGCGGCAAGCTTTTCGTGGAGGCCGATGACGAGCTTTTGGGTGAAAAGGTCAAGATCGAGGACTTGGACATGGTGGTGTTAGCCGTGGGAATGGTCCCGAGAACAAGACCGGACGAGACCCCGAAAATCAAGGCGCCACCGGACACGGAAGGGGCAGATGAGGAAGGAATGATAGAAGTCGTTCCGGACTCCGGTTTCTTTTCAAACACGGCCCTGAATCTGGAGTACCGGCAGGGACCGGAACTCCCTACCCTCAAATACGGATTCCCGGATTCCCATTTTATCTGTTTCCCCTATGAAACGCGCAGGACAGGTATCTATACTGCCGGATGTGTGAGAAGGCCAATGGAGACGGCCAAGGTCATGGATGACGCGGCAGGTGCGGCCATGAAGGCGATTCAATGTACAGAGGCCACGGCAATCGGTATGGGTGTTCATCCCAGGGCCGGGGACCTGTCTTATCCTGAGATTAACATGCAAAGGTGTACCCAGTGTAAGAGATGTACGGAAGAATGCCCCTTTGGAATGTTCAACGAAGATAAAGATGCCAACCCGCTTCCCAATCCCACCAGATGCCGTAGATGCGGTGTGTGTATGGGGGCCTGCCCGGAAAGGGTCATCTCGTTCAAGAACTATTCCGTGGGCATGATCGGGAGGATGATCAAGGCGATCAACGTGCCGGAAGAGGATGAGGAGAAGCCCAGGGTGGTCGTACTTGTTTGTGAAAACGATGCCTATCCTGCAGTAGATATGGCAGGAATAAAGCGGCTGAAGTGGAGCCCTTATGTACGGTTTATTCCCATGAGGTGTCTCGGTGGCCTCAATCTAATCTGGATAGCCGATGCACTTTCCGGAGGTATTGACGGGATATTGCTGTTTGGTTGCAGGCACGGAGATGATTACCAGTGCCATTTTGTAAAAGGAAGTGAATTGGCGGAGATCAGGTTGAGTAAGGTGTCTGAGACCCTTGATAGGCTGGCCCTGGAATCCGACCGGGTCAAATTTGTTGAGGTAGGGATAACGGATTATGATAAGATCCCCAAGATCATAGAAGAGTT
>JAFDAP010000016.1 GCA_019313765.1 Deltaproteobacteria bacterium
AATCTTTGCCGCCCTCACAAGCCGCTGGTATTCCTGCTCAATGACAAACACGTACCGGTAGGTCAAGAGAAGCAGGTGTACGATCTTTTCAGGAATACGCAGACGATTCAAGGCATACCCCAATGTGGCTATGGACGTGGATGCAATCAGGGCGATAAACGCTAAGAGAATAGCATTCGACTTTAACGTGATCATTGCTGAAATAAGCAATCCCTCGCGGGTCACGGCAAACGGCCCCAAGTAAAACAGTGCCTCACCCTCAAAGGTCAGGGGCAGCACCAACCAGAAGAGAAGGATCAGGCCGTTTACAATTAGCACTCTTTTGGCAACTTCCCGGATATTCAGCCGGGCCAGGCCGATCAGCAGAAAAGAAAGCGCAAGGGCGACGAACAGGGACGGAAACCTGTCTGAAAGCGCCACCACAAAAGAATAGACCGTCGCAAAAAGGACCTTGAGCCTCGGGTCAAGATGGTGGATCTGGGATTGTCCGGTTGCAAATGGTTCCTGTATCATTTTGATGAAGTGTCCGTTTTTTTGTTGTAATTGTTAACTCGAGTAATATCTTTGACAGGATAAACAGGATAAACAAGATTAAATCCTGTAAATCAACAAGAATATAGCCGTGCTTAGAAAGTTAGTTCTCACTCTGAAAAAAGAATTGTTAATTTCCCCTTCTGCCTTACGCCGTAAGTTTAACGCCTGATTCTTCGAACCCATCACTCCAGTACTCCAAACACTCCATGAACGGTTACGACACTGACCATCAGGATATGTGAAGGATTTACAGGAACTCAAAAAAATCATGTATATCCTGTTATCCTGTCGAATTGTTTTTTGCGCCGCCGGATTTACGACGATAATTGAAATAGGCCGCAACACCCATCAAACCTAAGATGTAGCCGATACCACCCAAAATTTCCGTCACAGAGGGGCCCTGCTCCTTGGATTCGGCCAACATTTTCAGGACCGGTTTGAGCTTCCTGTCCAATGCCTTTTCCACGGCCATCCGGATTTCATCCGGGCTGACGCCGGACACCGGTGCTGTCCGGACCTGCTTCTCCGGTTTCTCCACGTCAGTTACCTTAGATACAGCAGTAACGGTCTCGCCGGCGCCCACGGCCTGGATTTCATCCAACGGAATCGTCCACTCGCCTCGATGCCCCATTCCGGCCATAAGGACGATCTTCATTCCCGTCTTTTTCGTTACTTTGAAAGAAAATTCTCCTTTATTATTCGTCTTTCCCTTCAGGAGTTGATTGCCTTCCAGATCATAAACAATAACATCACCGCCCTTGACCCTTCTACCTCCGCTGAATTTGCTCTCCGTATAGACGGTGTTTCCATCCACCCAGGCGAAAATCATAGCCCTGTGGGCGCTTGCTGGACCGGCAGCAAGAAAAATGAAAGGAATAAAAACAATAAGGCCGAGAATGCCTTTTGTCCATCCATCTCCTTTAATCAAAGTGCGGCCAGACATGTTACTCTCCTCGATGGCATATCATAAGTTAATCCTTCCCAACATCTCCACACCTCTTGTCGATTATACCTTCTTTAGCAGTAGCAGTAGGAGCTGGGGAGGGGGATCCCGGAAGCAGGGTTGGCTGGACCTTTTTCAAAAAGGCCACACACAACGCCGTAATGATCCCCTCAATGACCATCACGGGAAGGTGGGCCATCACAATCAACGAAGAAACCTTGAAAAAATTCTCTTCCGTAAAAAATAGTGCAAGCCCAACCATAATAGCACCCAAGAAAACCGAAAAGGCGCCGCAGGCAAACCCTGAAACAATTGCGATAAAATGCCTTTGCTGCACCATGCGGCCGAACAGGTAATAGCACAAAACAGCCGGCAGGGCCATGGTCATTGTGTTGACCCCTAAGGTCGTGATGCCTCCGAACTGGAAGAGCAGGGCCTGGAGCGTCAAAGCCACAAGGATGGCGGGGACGGCCCCCCATCCCAATATGAGGCCCACAATGCCGTTGAGGATAAGGTGAACGCTTGAAGGCCCGATTGGCACATGGATCAACGAGGCCACAAAAAAGGAGGCCGAGAGGATAGCGGCCTGGGGTATCCGGTCATAATCCAGCTTTTTCAAGCCAATTGCCGTGCCCGCAACCGCAAGCACTATTCCTGAAACCAGAACAGGCCCTGATAATATTCCTTCTGAGATATGCATATTAAATGTCGATTCGTCCGGGAATAAACCCCGTCCCCGCATATATACCAATTAATATTCTTTGCAAAGGCGGGATTTTTCCCCGGCCGTATTGTTTATATAAAATGAAACAGGTTTAACCCCTGATGCTATAATTTTTAATAGTTTGAGCAGGAATTTTCAACGTTACCCTCTAAAATTCAATGGCCAACTGCATGGTAAAGATATCCTGATCCCTGTCCACGGTCGTGGCATTATCTTCATACTCCCCGTGGAGATATTCCGCTGAAAGGGTAGTATATTTGAAAAGCTCCCAGCTCACAGCAAAACCATATTGGTCTTCCGGGAAGAGATCGTACATCTCGTCGGAACCTTCATACCTGATGGCCAACTGGACATTGTCTATGGGCCTGTAGGCAAACTCGAAATTCCATGCGGCCGGTCTCGTGTCTCTGGCTGTGCCGAGCCTGTCAACCGCATATGCCATCTCCCCGGCCCTGAAATCATCTAAAGCCGTAATGTACTCGGCCCCAAAACTGAATTGCCCGTATTCTGCCACAAGATAGGCCGCAACACCATCCACATAGTCACTGATATCATTGATATCTCCATCACCGTTGATATCATTCACCTCACCCTCAAGGGTATTGCTGTCCGCCACACTGCTCAAGTAAGAAAGTCCCATAAGCAATGAGACGCCTCCCAAGGTGTCCTCAGGATTGTGCATATTCACATCTGCAAAAAAACCGTTGATCCGGTTGTTTTCCCGGTGAAAGTCTTCCTGGACATCTCCGTTGAATAAACCTGCTCCAATGGAAAACCAGTCATTCCCCCATCCTGCCTGGGCCGCCGATTCCCGGATTTCAAAAATTTCCAGGGTCAGAGGATCGGACACAAGAAAGGTGTTTAGTTCCCCAAAATGGGGATAATATTTGCCGGCCAAAAGATAAAAACCATATGTCTCTTCAATGCCGCCCAAGAAGATGGTCCCCTCGTCAAGCCTTACCCTGTCCCCATCCGCATCCTCCTCATAGAGGAAAAGGATATGTCCTCTGGTATACTTGTTGATCTGGGCATCCACACCCAATTCCACGGTTGCAAGAGTCAAATCATGCTCCTGGACCTTGTCAGACGGAAGACCTGCAACTGTATTGTCCTTAAAGTCTTCATGCACATTGCCAAACTCCACCTCAATGGCGCCTGAAAGTTCTATCCTGTCATACCACTTTTCTCTTTCCGGTTCTTCACCCGGAATTGGCGGGCGTACTTCCGGATGCCCGGCAATGTGGGCTTTGTGTATATCCTGCTTCATAGACTCCATTTCCGTATCCTTTTTGGCTAATTCTTCCTCAAGCTTAATGATTCTCTCCTTGAGCGCTTTCAGTTCTTTCATAATTTCAGCGTTAGACATATCCTGGCACATTCCGCTAACTGGAAACAAGAAACCAATTGCAATCAATAACAAAAAGGTAGCCACCATGCACTTTTTCATAACAGTTCTCTCCTTTCGGTTCTCTTACCAAACACCCCTATTTTTCCTTCCATCCGTGGAACTTGATCCAGAGCACTGCGCCCAATTCCACGTCCTTGTCTTCACCCTTGAGCTTAAGCTTGTAGTCCGCTCCGTTCAGGGCCGCAAAACCCCACCAGCCGGCCTTTGGAACTGCATAAGTAAACACACCGTTCAGGTCCGCCTTGATGGTCTGGGTCACCATGTAATCGGTCGGGGCCTTGGATTTCCCGTCCTCGTTATAATACTCCACTTCCACTTCCCCGTAAGGCACGGGCTTGCCGTCAAGCTTGATAATGCCTTGAAACACGTTCCCCGTATAAAGGCCGAAAGGTTTTGCAAGGGGCACGATTTCTGTCTTCAGGCCGACTTCCTCATCCCAGCCTTCATCATCACCGAATGCAGTGACCACGGTCTTTGTGTAATGGATGATAAAGCAGTCCTCAGCAGGCTCCCAGTAAGGTTTGGGCTCCATGTAAAACATATACACACCCGGCCTGTTGATCTTGTAGTCAGCAGTCCAGGCCGTATGGCCCATAACCTTGGTCTTTTTCAGCTTGCCTAACAGGTCTGCCTTTTTGCCGTTGGCCATGACCCCGAAGACACCGGGTTTTACAAGTTCCATGCCATGCCCCTCAAAAGGATGTGAAAAGGAAAGCGTAACCTTAACGACCTTGTTCTCGCCCTGCATAACCATTGAATCCGATGGGATCACCATACCGTAATGGGCAGAGGCCATCCCGTAAACACCCACCAGTAACAAAGACATAATCAAACAAACTGTCAATTTCTTCATAATTCTTTACCTCCTTGAACATTAAGGGTTTCGGAAAATAAAAAAGGCCACAAAGACTTAACAGGGTTTTTAGCCCCAAATAGCCTTCGTGGCCTAATCATTCGCTCTTATTGATGTCTATCGTACTGCCAGGCTTCTTGCCTGAGTTTCTGTACTATATACTTTTAGAGCGATAAAATGTCAATATTTTTTTGGCGTCCCACACTTGACGGACCCGTAAAAGTCAAAAAGTTCTCTTTTCCGTCATTCCGGCGAAAGCCGGAATCCAGTGTTTTCAAAAACTTATGACTAACCTGGACCCCGGCTTTCGCCGGGGTGACGACTTTTTACGAGTCCATCACACTTAGCCGGCCTGATGCTCTTTCCTTAAAAGATCATTAACCGTCTTGACCGGGTTGAATGTGATGATCGGGACCTCCACAAATATTGTGATCCACCGGGCCATGGCCCCGTTCCAGAGCCCCGGATGTTCCAATGCCTTCAGGTCCTTTCCGTCCTTTGATTTCTGCGCTATAAAAACCGCGCCCGGGTCCACGTACTTGCGAAGATCAAAGGGCCTACCCTCAAAATCGGAGACACCGCACACAAGGTCCACGGGATTGAAATGGGTGGAAGCGGATAAGATATCCTGATGCACTTCGGAATCCGGATCGACCTGCGCCATTTCCACGATTTGAGGGGAATTTTCGCCGCTTCTATCCCGGACCCAGAAGGGGCCACCACCCGGTTCTCCAACATTTTTGACCATGCCGCATACTCGTATGGGACGGTTTAATGTTTCCATGAGGAACGTTCTTTTCTCGTCAGCCGGGACCTTTTCCTTGGAGACAGGCACGGTCAGACAGAGTTCGTCTTTCACAAATGCCATGACCCGGGCCAAAAAGGCGTCGTCCGAAACGCCTGATGACAGTTCCTTTAAAAAGCTGAAGACCTTAGATTGTATGTCAATGAGATAACCGCCCAAGATCTTTTTCCATTTAAAAGTTTCCGGTTTAAGGCGGTCCTGCACTATATTGTCTATGTTTTTTACAAATATAATATCTCCCTTGAGATCATTGAGGTTTTCTATCAAGGCACCGTGCCCTCCAGGACGGAACAGTATTTTTCCATCCTTTTGTCTGAAAGGCATGTTTTCCAGGTCCACGGCAAGGGTGTCCGTAGATTTCTTTTGCATGGAAAAGGTCACTGTAAATATGGCATGGTAATTCTGTTCATAAACGGGCCTGACCCTCTCCAAAAGCCCCTCAAATTCCCCTAAATGCTCCTTGGAGACCGTAAAATGGAGACGGCACCCTCTATTCCGATCAGCCACATAAGATGCTGCTTCAACTAAGTGCTCCTCAAACGCGGTGCGGCTCCCTTCAGGATACCCATGAAATTTGAGAAGGCCCTTTGGCAGGCCCGCATAGTTGAGGCCGGACTCGTTCAGGAGAAAACGGATGATCTCCGTGAATTGTCCCTTTTCAAGAAGTGTATCAATGTCAAGATCGTTTCTTGAAAGCACTGATTTCAGGTCTTCTAAAAATGCAAACTGTCTGGCGCCGTCCATGAATGTAAGAAGGTCCCGTGCATCCTTCTTTCCTTCGTCCGCTTCCACGGCAATGGGTTCCCTGATGATTTCCTTTTCCCGGTTCAAAAACGAAAGTAGGACCTTGAACATCCGGCTGGCCGCGCCCGAAGCAGGAACAAACTTGAGACAACTGTGTTTTGGGGCCTCACGCTCATAGGTTTCTATAAGAGCCTGCATTTTTTTCGGGTCAATCAAATTGATGCCATCCCCGGCAGTGCATGGGCGATGCAGGTCCAAATAAGGAAGAGGCATTTTAAAAATTTCAAGCTGCCTGTTCATCTCTTCCAAGGTGAGCCCGTGTTCTTCTATCTGCCTTACGTCCTGATCAGTGAAAATGTTTTTGTCCACCTATGCCTCCTTTTGGGGAAAGAAATTGTATTTAGGTAAACCGGGCGGCCCGAGGTAATGATGTTTCTACCTCTGCGCGCACTTTGATGGGAGCGAAATAGGAAGCAGGGAATAGATAGTCCTCACCGCTCTCATCAATAACCCGTATATCGTCATCAGCAACTGCATCTTCATCCGGTACCACACGATAAATCTTGAAGGAAACTTGGACGGCCTGTTGATGGACTTTTTACGATTCCATCAAGTTTATTCGAATCTGTTCGTGGGATCCCCTTCATCGACCATTAACTTTAACACCTTTCGTTCGGCAGCACCCGGTAAAACCCCTTCCAGATGAGCCTCCAGGGCTGTTGTGCCTTCCTGGTTTTGAAACACGGCTGTTGCCCTGGCCCAACCCTTTTCATCCATATCATCGACGGTCAAACGGCATGTAATGGTGTCTCCGAAATACACCGGTTTCATGAAGCGAAGATCAAAGCGCGAGGCGAGCCACCCGATCTGGCCGCCCACCTGGGTAATCATGCTGGCAACCAGCAGGCCGTGGCAAATTCGACCCCGCAGGTTTTTCACTTTCGCAAATCGGTCGTCGAAATGGATGGCGTTGTAGTCTTTTGTGATATCCGCGAACTGCATCATATCCTGTTCGGTAAATGTCCGCGCAACGGTAAAGGTGTCGTTTATCTTTATACCTTCAATAGCTCTCTTTCGAATCTTCGACATACGGACTCTCCATTTTGATAATTGCCCGTCAGTTTTTCCCGAACGGGAAAATAATTGCCCATAGCATCTTTGTTTCCAAAATTTTCCAGATCGGTAATATACCCTTTCTCGGAAAGTGAATCAATAAATTGCTGAGTGAGCCGTAAACGGTTTAAACCCCTTTTCTCTTTTCTTAAATCCAGACTTGATGGTCTCGTAAAAAGTCGGACTTAGTGAATGTGTCATTTCGACCGCAGGGAGAAATCTTATATTTTCGATGGGTTACACGTTAAAGATTTCTCGCTTCGCCCTCCGGGGCGTAGGCCCTACGGGCCGGAGGCTCGAAATGACAACGAAACGAGACTTTTTACGAGCCCATCAGCCTTTAGCCGCTAAGAAAAAGGTCTTGCGAGATGCGAAATGGGATTTTTTGCATATTTTGTGCTTGAGCACCGTCTTTCTGGCGGCCCTTTTCTTGCCCCGTTAAATGCCTTTGTTATTTTATTTAACCGGGGTGCGTCTTCTTTAAACTTGAGGCCACAATTCAGCTCAAAAACACGACAAAACTGGCGCTGAACTCATGATTTAGGGCTTGACCCCCTAAATTTTGTAGAATTTCAAAAAAAAGTATTTATAATAAAGTGTTGACATAATTTTGCCGGTGGCGGAAAAAGAATATTTTTGAACAAAAACTATCCTTCCCGCCCCGCATCAAGTGCGGGATAAACTACGGCGGGAATCCATGAACTATTGCCTTTTATGGAGGTCTAAGCAAATTGAATCCATTTTATAAAAATCTTGCCCTCTGGCTCGTGATCAGCCTTATGATGGTCATGCTGTTTCAGATATTCAAACAGCCGGGCGGAACCAGTCTTTCGGTAAGCTACAGTGACTTCCTCAGCATGGTGGAAAGCGAAAGCATAAGCCAGGTCATCATTCAGGGTGACAACATATCGGGCATGGCGGCCCAGGGACCATTTAAGACATTCGCTCCCAAAGATCCGGAGCTGATTAAGCTTCTCAGAAGCAAAGGGGTCAAAATAACTGTAAAACCTTCAGATGACTCCTCATGGTTCCATGTCTTTCTCTCATGGGTTCCCATGCTGCTCTTAATCGGCGTATGGATATTTTTTATGCGGCAGATGCAGATGGGCGGGGGAAAGGCGCTGTCATTCGGTAAAAGCCGGGCCAGGCTCATGACCGATTCCCAGGAAAAGGTCACCTTCGACGATGTGGCCGGCATTGAAGAGGCCAAAGATGAACTGGAAGAGATTATTGACTTTCTCCGTGATCCCAAAAAATTCACACGCCTGGGAGGCAGAATTCCCAAAGGCGTCCTTTTGATGGGAGCGCCGGGCACAGGGAAAACCCTTCTGGCAAGGGCAATCGCCGGCGAGGCGGACGTGCCCTTTTTCAGCATCAGCGGATCAGACTTTGTTGAGATGTTTGTAGGTGTCGGCGCATCCCGGGTCAGGGACCTGTTCATTCAAGGTAAGAAAAATGCGCCGTGTATTATTTTTATTGATGAGATAGACGCCGTAGGCAGGCACCGCGGGGCAGGCTTAGGCGGTGGACATGATGAGCGGGAACAGACCCTTAACCAGCTATTAGTGGAAATGGACGGATTCGAGTCCAATGAAGGTGTCATCCTGATTTCCGCTACCAACAGGCCTGATGTGCTTGATCCTGCCCTCTTAAGACCGGGACGTTTTGATCGCCAGGTGGTTGTGCCGGTTCCGGATGTCAAAGGCAGGGAGGGCATCCTGAAGGTCCATTTCAACAAAAAACTGGTGGCCGACAATGTGGATATTTCCGTGCTGGCCCGGGGGACCCCCGGGTTTACCGGCGCTGACCTTGAAAATATGGTGAACGAGGCCGCGCTCATGGCAGCCCGTAGGAACAAGGACCGGGTGGAAATGCAGGACTTTGAAGACGCCAAGGACAAGGTCATGATGGGCACGGAACGCAGGAGCATGATCATCAGTGATGAAGAAAAACGGATCACTGCATATCATGAGTCAGGGCATACCCTGGTAGCCAGGCTCCTTCCCAAGACCGATCCGATCCACAAGGTGACCATAATTCCAAGGGGCAGGGCCTTAGGACTGACCCAGCAGCTCCCCATTGACGAGAAGCATACCTATCCCAAAGACTATCTTTTAAATAATATTGCCATGTTGATGGGCGGCAGGGTAGCCGAGGAGATTGTCCTTGAGATGCAGACAACCGGCGCGGGCAACGACATCGAGCGAGCAACCGACCTTGCACGCAAGATGGTCTGTGAGTACGGCATGAGCGAAAAGCTCGGTCCCCTCACCTTTGGCAAAGGCGAGGAGCAGATATTTTTGGGAAGAGAGATCTCTCAACACAGAGATTACAGCGAATCAACCGCACAGAGCATTGATAAAGAGGTCAAGAATATTGTTGACGGGGCATATAAGCAGGCCAAACAGATTATCAATGATAACGTAGATACGCTTCACAGGATGGCCGATGCCCTTCTGGAAAAAGAGACCTTAGACAGCAAGGACATTGATGAAATAATGGCGGCGGAAGCTGCTCCTCAAGCCGAAGGGGCTTGAGGTTTTGAGGTTTTATAACTTGAAAGGGATGAAGGGAAGTTGTCTTTTGTACTTAACTGGTCGGATCATGTGCTGAACTTAGACAAAAGGACCCACATAATGGGGGTCCTGAATGTGACACCTGATTCGTTTTCGGACGGGGGCCATTATTTCAATCCGGACAAGGCTGTCGAGCATGGCCTGGAAATGGCCCGTGACGGTGCGGACATCATTGACGTGGGAGGAGAATCCACAAGACCTTACTCCCAGGATGTCTCAGTTACCGAAGAAATGGATCGGGTGATCCCGGTGATAGAGAGCCTCAACAAAGAACTCTCCATTCCTGTCAGCATAGACACATATAAAAGCAAGGTAACACGGGAAGCCTTGAAGGCCGGAGCATCGTTGATTAATGACATCAGCGCACTCAGGTTTGATCCCGATATGGCTTCAATTGCGGCAGAGACCGGTGTTCCGGTAATCCTCATGCATATGAAGGGCACGCCCAAAAATATGCAGGACAATCCCACCTATGATGACCTCATTTCTGAAATCCTGCACTTTCTCAAGGATGCCATAACGCGGGCCGTAACCGCCGGGATCAGAAAGGACCTGATTATTGTGGATCCCGGGATCGGATTTGGAAAGACATTTGACGACAATCTAAAAGTTATCAGGGAGCTGTCGCGGCTTGGATCTCTTCAGAGTCCCGTTTTATTGGGCTCATCCAACAAGGCATTTATAGGTCGCATCTTGAACAAAGAGGCCCATGAGAGAGATACCGGAACAATGGCGACGATCGCTGCAGCTATAATGAACGGCGCCCATATCGTGAGGGTACACAATGTGAAAAAGGCCGTGGAGACCGCCATGATAGTTGACGCCATAAAGACGGGAAGGGTAAGCAGTATTTAGCGTTGGTTCCTTCTTTCATTTGAAAGTTGGTAACCGTTCACAGGTTCAGGGTTCAACGTTCAGGGTTAAGGACAAGGAAAGACATTGAAGATCCGAAGTCCTCAATAAAAATACTCATTTCCCCAAGTAATTGCCAATTTGTCTCCAAATTTTGGATTAGGTTTGACGAAACTGGCGCATTTCTCGTAAATACACAGCATAAATGCAGTCTGGGGACGAGAATGGAACCTTGAACCTCTGAACCCTGGTCGCCTACGGCGCCGCCAAAGGCGGGTAAACCTTTGAACCCGTGAACGTCTACCGTTTTTTAAGCATTGTATGCTGCAACGTGGCAGGACTTGCTTGATTTATAGTCAGGGTGAGGGATATGTTATTCTGTATTGACATTGGGAACACGAATATTGTTTTGGGTGTAACGGAGCAGGATCAGATTCTGTATCACTGGAGAATCAGGACCGAGAAGGAAATAACGCCCGATGAATTAGGTATACTTGTGAAAAACCTTTTCCAGTCTGCCGGGATGACCCTTTCGGATGTCAAAGACACCATTGTATCCTGCGTGGTTCCACCTTTGTTGAATACGGTTGAGGAATTTTGCCGGCGATATTTTAATGTTAAACCCATGATCGTGAGCCCCGGCCTGAAGACGGGCATGCCGATCCGGTATGACAATCCAAAAGAAGTGGGGGCCGATCGCATTGTAAACGCGGTGAGCGCCTATGAAAAATATCGCACGGCCTTGGTGGTGGTTGATTTCGGGACGGCCACGACCTTTGATTACATATCGAAGGACGGCGCCTATATCGGCGGTGCAATTGCGCCCGGCGTGTTGATATCGTGCGAGGCCCTTTTTCAGAAGGCGTCCAAACTTCCCAGGGTTGAAATCTTTGCACGGCCAAAAAGCGTCATTGCGAGGGACACGATCAGCAGTATGAACGTGGGGATTATTTACGGTTATGCCGGATTGGTAGATGGTATTGTCAACCGGATGAAAAAGGAGTCGGGTGAGGAACCCACAGTCATAGCCACCGGAGGTCTTGCACCCCTTATCTGTGATGTCTCGGGGACAATCGATCATGTTGAAGAATTTCTAACCCTTAAAGGTTTGATGATTATCTTCAAGATAAATCAGTAATAATCCTGGCCCAGCCTCCGGCCCATAGGGCCTACGGCCCGGAGGGAGGACAAGGCTTTGGTTATCCCCAGAGGTGATTTGGTTTGTTGGGATTTCATTGACTTATTGAAATTCCAAATATCAAATTCCAAATATCAAAAAAATTCCAATAACCAAAATTCGAAAATCCAAACAATGTCTTGTCCTGGAAGGTTTTGGTCATTGAATATTGGAGTTTGAGATTTATTTGTATTTTGGT
>JAFDAP010000517.1 GCA_019313765.1 Deltaproteobacteria bacterium
GGCAAAGGCCTATCCGAATCTGTTCAAGCCGATTCAGATGGGCAACCTTATGGTCCCCAACCGGATAAAGTATGCGGCCACTGAAGACAACTTGAACGACCACAACGGTTTTATTACGGATGCCGATGTGGCTTATATGCGGTCAAGGGCTGAAGGTGTTGTGGGCGGTCTGTGCTTTATGCAGGGGGTATACATGGATGAGGCTGGCAAGGGCCAGGGATATGTTGGCCAGGCCGGTTGCTGGGATGACAAATATGTGGAAGGTCTGAAGAGGATTGCCGATGCAATTCACGGGGAAAAGGCGATTGCTGGATTCCAGTTGATGGATTGTGGCCGGGTCGGCGCGGTGGAGGTTGAGAGCGGGCATGGTCCTTCTACAGTGCCCCAGCGTCTGAGGATCTTCAAGCCGATGTTCGAAATGACCAATGCTGAAGTAAAGGAGATGGTCCAGCAACATGTGGATGCCGCGAAAAGGGGAGTTGAAGCGGGCTTTGATGTCATGGAGATTTCAGGGATTGTGGGATATCTTATCTCCAATTTTGTTTCCAGTTACACAAACCGCAGGACCGACGAATACGGCGGCGACATAAGAGGCAGATGCCAGGCTATGGTGGAGATCATCCAGGGTGTTAAAGAGGTATGCGGTCCCGATATACCGGTGGGTATCCGTCTCTGTTCCGAAGAGCTGTTGAATGACGTTAAGGGGAATACACCAGATGAATCGATGGAGACCTACAAGATCGCCGAGGAAGCAGGCGCGGATTACATCAGTTGCACCTTAGGGTGGCAGGAATCCATATTCCCTGTGATCAGCAGAGACATCCCCCAGGGGAACTGGCTCTATTTAGCAAAGAGGGCCAAGGAGAATGTGAAGATACCGATCCAGATGGCCTACAGGCTGTTTACCCCGGATAAGCCCGACAAGGCGGTCGCTGATGGGGAACTCGATATTTGGGAGATATGCCGGTCCATGATTGCCGATCCCCTGATGCCTAAGAAGGTGTTGGAAGGGAGAGAGGACGAGGTTAGGCATTGTGTAGCCTGTAACCTGTGTCTTGCCAGGCTATTCCGTGATGCCCCCATGACCTGCTATATCAATCCCCGTTGCGCCCATGAGCATGACGAGAACTTTACCCCGAAACCTACGGAAGAGGAAAAAGAGATTATGATCGTGGGTGCGGGACCTGCTGGAATGGAATGCGCCTATGTGGCTGCACAGAGGGGCCATGAGGTGCATGTCTACGATAAGAGAGGTGAGTTCGGCGGTACGCTTTTAGATGCCTCTCGTGCCCCTTACGGTGATGAAGAGCTGATGACCTGTGTTAATTATCAGAAAACCATGTGTGAAAAGGCAGGTGTTGAGTTCCATCTTGGGGAAGAGGTGACTGAACAACTGATCGCGGATGAAATGCCTGACACTGTGGTTTTGGCAACAGGACCGGTCTATCCCGTGATAGGGGGTTCTGAAGATCGTGACGACGTGGTGAATGTCCTGGACGTTCTGAGTGGCAAGGCCCAGGTCGGTGAGACCGTGGTCGTATATGGGAATCGGAAACCGGGCATTGGTGTCGCGCTCTTCTTAGCCAAGCAAGGCAAGAAGGTTACCATTGTTGGCAAGGAAAAGAGTGCGGGCTTTGACATTAATCCGTCATTCAAGTGGCGGTACATGATCTACCTGAGGCAGAACGGAATTATGGCCTATAATGATTGCGATATTGAAGAGCTCAACGACGGTGAAATCATAGTAAAGACCTACGATGGATACCGGTTCCCGGTTAAATGCGATACAGTGGTAGTATCTGAGCGGGAGGCAAACGAAAATCTGAAAAAGATTGTCCAGGCAGAAGGAATAGAGCTTTTCGTCATCGGAGATGCCTTGGTACCCCGCAACCTGTCCAGTGCCGTTCATGACGGCTACCGGATCGGTCTTAGGATTTAAGGAGGAAAAAATGCCAGTTAATGCAGAAAAAGAGATAACGAGATTGTGGCGGAATCTTCACAATGCCCAGAGTGAAATCTGTAAAACCTTCTACCGTTGGCGGGAAGTGGCGATTGAAGTTGCAGGTCCTGATGTAAAGCCCTTGGACATTGCCTTAAAGGCCGCCGAGATGATGGGGAAAGATATGGGAAAGAACTTTCTCCCCCGTTTGAACTGGTTGAAGGGCGAAGAGACCTTTATGATGAATTTAGGCAGGGCCCTGGCCGGGATCTGGGTCACGGAGGGTGGAACTGCCGCAGCGGACAAGGGCGAAAACCCCGGCGAAGTCTTTATACGATGCACCCGTTGTCCCTGGCCAACTGCTGCCAAGGAGTTCGGGGTC
>JAFDAP010000518.1 GCA_019313765.1 Deltaproteobacteria bacterium
GTACGGGATAATGCTGGCTCATTTTCCTCTTATCTGTGCGAGAATTTCATCTTCTTCAAGGGTTTCATACCGGTTATATACCTTTATGGCCAAGGCCAAGGCGACTCCGAGGGTGGCAACAGCCACCACAATAGCGGTCAGCATCAGCACGTGGGGTAGCGGATTGATGTATTCGGCGGCCTTTATTGCAGAGGAGGTTATTTCATGTGCCCCCTCGCCATGCCCGTGTTGGAGAATCGGAATTGTTGCACCCTTTTTGGCGCCTATGGACACGTAAAAAAGGATGATGGCGGTTTGAAATATATTCATCCCTACGATCTTCTTCACCAGATTTTTCTTTGCAATCATGGCGTAGAGACCAATCATCATGAGTGTGATATATATCAAGTAGTTGTAGTTATCTACAATAGATGAAATCAGCTCAGACATAAGTCAGCTCCGCTTACAAGCCTTCATCGTACTTCCCCTTAGAAGAGATGTTGTTATAGATCCATATCATGGTAGCCATGACTGCAAGCCCCACCCCGATTTCCACAATGAGTATCCCATGGGATCTCGCAGTAACAGGGTCAACGTAAAGGATACTCGCAAGGGCTCCGTAATCCAGAAAGTTAAACCCTAAGACCAGACACAAAGCCCCGGTACCCGCAAAAATAAAGACCCCAACCGCACAGAGGATGGTGTGTACTCTTTCGCTCATACGACCAATGGCCGTTCTCAAGTCATGGGAAATCGCTAACAGAATTATACTTGCCCCTAAGATAACCCCGCCCTGGAATCCTCCGCCCGGGCTGTAGTGACCGTGGGCTATTACATAGAGGCCAAAAAGCTGTAGAAAGGGCACAAGAATCCGGCAAGCGGTCTTGATAATTAAGTCATGAGGGGCCCAAAGGGTATCAATCCTTTCAAACTCCTCTAAAACGGGTGGGGTTTTCCGGGTCTCTTTGACGCGAACTGTCATTCCTGTGAGCGTATGCCGATAGCGTCGAACCGTTGGCTCATCTTTTCTCGGAATTCTCAAGAGAAAAAAGCAAACAACACCTGCCGCGAAGATAACGGCAGTTTCAAACATGGTGTCATAACTCCGGTAGTCTGCTAACACGGCTGTTACAATATTGGGCACAGAGGTTTGTTCCAGACTCTTTTCTATGTATTGGGGGGAGACATGATTGTGGGCAGGGGATGCGGGATCTGCCCAGGAAGGAAAGTCGCCCATGGCATAAATTAACAGGGCGCCGGTCAAAATAACTACGATTATGCCGAAAATTCTCAATCCTTTGTCCTCCTTGTGGTGCGAAAAACCGCTGCTACGAAAAAAACAGTGCTGACCCCGGCCCCCACGGTTGCCTCTGTAAAGGCAACATCCACTGCCCCCATAATGGACCAGAGAAGGCACATCATAAAGCTATAGGCGCCGAACAGTATGGCAGATCCGAGAAGATCCTTTATGGAGATGGCTCCGATAGCAGCCACGACCACCAAGGTCAGGATCGCAAGATCTAACTGCCAGATCATAGGTGACCCCTTTGGGATTGAATATTGAATATTGAATATTGAATATTTATTGTTTGATCCAAAAGCGACCTCATTTGATACCTAATTTATTCAAATCACATCACGTTTGCGCATGATTTACGCCACAGCCAGATTGAATATTTCACGCAATTCTCTAAATTCTTAAAAGACCTATCAAAAAAATGACGGAGCGAAGCGACTTCCACAAATTTTCAATTTTCAATCGTCAATCATCATTTTTTTTTGGTCCAGGGACCGAGCCCGGCGCGTACCCCGGCATCCACAATTCCGTGTATGGCTGTGGGACTCGATAGAAAAACAAACACCACGATCAGTATGATCTTGAACCCTGTCAGGAGCGTACCCAGAGAAAAATCATGGAGATTAAAGAGCGCCAGGGCTACCATTATGAGGAGAGCTCCCCCTGTATCCAGTTTGCCGGCCGGATGAAGGCGGGAGTAGAAATCGGGGAAGCGGAGTATTCCTACTGCACCGCCGGTGAAAAAGATCAGTCCGCATATGATAAGGAAAACAACAATAAAATCCATTTGAATACTCCTATAGCCTTCCAGATAAAAATTTTGGCATGCGTTATCGGTCAGAATCCTCGACGACGTACTGAAATGTACGACTTACTCGGATTCCTCCCTCTGGCCTTGCCAAAATCATTATCTGAAACGCTATATATGACTATTATTCCCCGAAGAGGCCTTTTCGTTTTTGAAAGTACCTTGAGGCCGCCAACACGGCGATAAAATTCAGCATGGCGTAAGCCAATGCAATATCCACAAACATATCCACA
>JAFDAP010000519.1 GCA_019313765.1 Deltaproteobacteria bacterium
GTCTCAGTTCCATAAATACAAAGTCCGTTGGTAATTGCTATACAGTTTAAGAAAATGATTTTGTAGAGGCGCTGCTTGCCGCGCCCCGATAAGGGCAGGCCAAGGCCTGCCTCTACGCAAAAACTCCCCTAAATACTGAGCAGATCCGTCCATTGTCCTTTGGCAATGGATTGTTTACTTAGGTTTGAGCTGACAAAAAGACCAGATATTTCCGATTCCTTCCAGCATCTCCACCCAGCCGCTGAAATTATCTTTACGGACCGCTTCAACTAATTTTGGATTATAAAGGGGAATATAAGGCACGTCCCGCGCAAGGATTTTCTGCATGTCCCGGACTAGGGCCCGCCTTTTTTCCCTGTCCATGGTATCTGCGGATTCATCGGCAATCCGTTCAAAATCGGGGTTCTTGTATCCGCTCATGTCATAACCCCGTTTTTTGTCATACCTTGAATGGAAAAAATACCTCACATAATCCGGATCCAGGGATAGTTTTCCATACCCCAGAATAAAAGAATCAAAATCACGACGTGTCTTGACCTGTTGAATCAGGGATCCGAAGGCCATTGGTTTGGAGAATGCCGGCATTCCCATGGCCCTGAGCCACTCCTGTATCATCATCCCGGACATGGCCCGGTGGGGATCATAGTCTGCCGGCGGGGTGAGAATCGTGAATTTTTTCATGGGCTTGCCATCGGGAAGACAGATCCCCTTCCCCTTGACAATTCTGTCTGAACCGTCGATGGGCGGCGTCTCCCAGGTATAGCCTGCCTTACAAAGCATCTTATATGCCTTCCTGATCCGCTCCTCCTTTGTAAGCCCTTCACCGTAGCATTGCACATCCGGGCAATGCCAGAATTCGTTTCCGGGGGGCACTATGGAGCACATCTTGATCCCGTATCCCTGAAGGATCCGGGAGATAATAAAATCCTTATCAATAAGGGTTGCGACGGCGCGTCTCAAGTTGACATCGCTGAAGGGAGGTTTCCTGACATTGAAGCCCATGTAATAGAGGGCGCTTCTGTTACTGGAAAAGATTCTTATGTCTTTATGCTTTTGAAGGTCATTAAGGTACCCGGCCTGGATGCCCCACCAGAAATAGTCAATGGTCCCCTTTTTCAGGGCAAGGATGGCCGCGTCCGATGTGCCGAAAACCTTGAAGATTAACCCGCCCACATAGGGGCCCAGTTTCCGGTTGTTTATTTCCCGGTCTTTCCCGAAGAAATGTTTGTTTTTCTGTAGAAACAGATAGGCGCCCCGTCGCCACTCTTTAAGCACAAAAGGACCGCTTCCCACCGGTTTTTCTATCTGGTAATTCAATAGCGTGACCAGAGGCTTTTCCGCTTTTCTTGCTTCTGCCGCTATTTTGAGCCATTCTTTTTCTTGAACAATGGGCGTGGTCAGGGTCCTGGTCAAAAAAATGGCCTTGGGTTTTTTTAGATAAAACCTTACTGTGTGTTTATCGGGCGTCTCGATCTTTTTTATGAACTTCCATTTTGATGAATACCTGGGTATCTTGAATTCCTTGATAAAGCGACCGGTGAAGGCCACATCCTTCGAAGTCAACTCAGAACCGTCAGACCATTTGGCCGGTCTGATTTTTACCGTGTATGAAAGCGTGGCCTTATCATAGACAGGATTTTCTTTGGCGAGCCACGGGACAAATTCCAGTGTCTTCGGGTCCCGTATATAGAGGGGCTGGTATATCTGGCCCAGGACCTTGCGGGACCATCTGTCACTGGCCAGCCAGATATTGAGGGTCTTGGGCTCTTCCAGGAGTCCGACCTTGAGCCTGGAGGCTGCCTGGGCACTGGTAGCGGAAAGGCAGATACTAAGAGTGAAAATTATGGTTAAGACAAAGACCGTGGGATAGAAAGGCTTCCTTTCAATGGGATACATCTGGCGCATAGTTTCTCCTTTCATCTGTTAATTTAAATAATAAACCATCTATCCATCTATCTCTTTTTTTTCATCCCTTCAACCTTCTGCTCAACAAAATCAATGATATTAGCTTCCAATTTCACCCGGTTCAGCCGGTTGATGCGTGGAATCCCTCCCGGGCTGACACAGTTAATCTCTACTAATTTGTCCCCGATAATGTCAATGCCCACAAAGAACAGCCCATCCTCTACAAGCCGGCCTTTAATGGCTGCGCAGATCTCTTTCTCCTTTGGAGTCACCTTATGTTTATACGCCTTAGCCCCGGCGTGAATGTTGGTCCTGAAATCTCCTTTGCGCGGCTTCCTTCGCATGGCCCCTAAGATCCTGCCGTTCAGCATGAGGATCCTGACATCCCCTTCTCTCTTCACGCCATTCAGG
>JAFDAP010000520.1 GCA_019313765.1 Deltaproteobacteria bacterium
AACTGGATTTTTTGGGCGGTTTTTATCTAAATGTTTATGGGGTAAAGCATCTCGCCGTATAGGTAGAACCTTTAGGGTCCCACGGGCGTAGCCCGTGGTTTAATTAAAAGCAATTATGACGCGCAGCGCAGGCGCTTGCGTCGCGTGCTGACCTGGACCCCGGCTTGCGCCCACCCTCCATAGCATTGCGGGGGACGGGCCGGGGTGACGACTTTCTATGAGTCCGTCATTTTTCATTTCTGAATTGGAAACTCGATAGCCAGAAAAATGCCCGATCGGGATTTCCCAATCGGGCAGAAGTTCAGTTGCATCTCTGTGATATCCTAGGAGGCTGTCCGACAATGGCTTCGTAGCGAGACCGAGCGAAAATTTCGAGGGCAAGTCGAAAATCCCGGACTTTGAGCGGGGGCGGCAAGCCCAAAACGACCGGAAACGTAGCAGTAGCCTACATTGAGGGCGTTTTGGGTTTACCAACGCAGATCCTCGGTATTTACAGCCGGTCGTAGCAGAAGCCTATTCTCGGACAGCCTCCTATATATATAAGGGTACACAGCTACTCTATTCAATCAACTCCACATTCCAGTACAGGTAATCACGCCAGGTCCGCGGAACCTCTCTATAGCCAACGGTAATTTTCACTGCCGGAAGCCATTTAGGACATGAAGGCTTTCGGATGAGTTTCATGTGCGCCTCCTTTGGTGTACGACCTCCCTTTTTCCTGTTGCATTTTATGCAGCAGGTCACGATGTTGGCCCACTTGGTCTTACCCCCCCGGTATTTGGGTATGATGTGATCATAGGTCAGTTCTTCACACGGGAGTCGCGACCCGCAGTACTGGCACCGGTATTTGTCTCTTGCATAGATGTTTTGCCTGGAGAACTTGACCGGGGTCTTCGGCTTTCTTACCAACCTGAGAAGCCGGATCACGGAAGGCAATCTAATCGTAAAGCTGATAGAGTGGATCTCCCGGCCATACTCCTCAAGGACCTCTACCTTGTCCAGCAGGAGCAAGGTAATTGCCTTTTTCCAGTTGATAATCCTTAGAGGCTCATAGGTGATATTCAGGAGCAGGACCTGTTCCATAAGTCATATACCAGTTAAAGGTTCACGGTCTTAAAAGCGGATGCTTACATATCAAGAAAACAAATTTCAGGAGGGAATTTAACCTAAAACAATAAAAATTACAAGGATTATTTGCAAATTGTCGGGAAAAGGAAAAATGTGTTGAGGTTTCCAAGTTCTTGTAATAATGTCCTTTCCCGATGTCCCTCATTAGAAACAAATCACAGAAAAACCAACCCACACAATCGGATCCTAAGCCCGAAGACAAACTCTCGGGGTTTGGCCAGGCTGTTTTTTCTCTGCCAATGCGACCCTGAAAGAAGTATGAAAAATGGCCGAAGGTCAATTTTCAAAAGCTACGCGCCCATTCAGAATCAGTGATTCCTTACCTGACCAGCATCAGCCGGTCTGAAGAAAAAAGGGCGAAAGTAATAAAGGCGATGAGACATTTTGAGATGAGAAAAGACTGGTAAAGGGAAAATAAGTTATCGCAGAGCACCAAAATCCTGGAAGACGGAAAGGGTCTTTCGGAAAGGAAACATCATTTTGTTATATTTGATTCTCGGCGGCATTGCCGCCTACCTTCTTTTGTCACTATATCTCACCTACCTGGTCCACCAGATCCCTCGAGATCCGGTCAAAGAGCCGCCGGACTGGGGCCAGGTCACGGATACCCGCATTACAACGGCCGACGGCGGTTCGCTTGAAGTCTGGCGTGTCGAGCCTGAAAGTCCGTCAAGAGGTATTGTATTACTCGCGCACGGCTGGAGCCGGAACCGGGATAGAATGACAGGAAGGGCCCGGATATTCGGGGAACTGGGATTTACCACGGTCATGCACAGTGCCCGGGACCACGGCAAATCCTCTCCCCACCGCTTTATGAACGCGTTTCGCTTTGCAGAGGATATAGAGGCCATATTAAACTGGATAAATGAGCCGATCCTCCTTTACGGGCATTCGGCAGGCGCTGCAGCAGCGGTCATTGCAGCTAATCAAAATCCTGACCGGATAAAGCTCCTCTTTTTGGAAGGGTGCTATGCCCGCACAAAGGAGGCGCTCCGAAGCCTTTACAGGAGCCATAACCTTTTCTTCGGTCTCTTCTTTGGTCCCATGGTGGTCCTCTGGATGGACATCTTTTACAGGTTCAGGATGGACCGGGTGAGTCCCGTCCGGTTGGCTTCCGGCCTTGATATTCCCGTCCTGATTATCCACGGGGAAAAAGACCGGAGCTTCCC
>JAFDAP010000521.1 GCA_019313765.1 Deltaproteobacteria bacterium
CTTTTTCAAAATAGAATATCGGGTGTTCCTGTTGTGGACAAGGGTGAACTCGTCGGGATTATCACCAAGGATGACCTCTTCAGGGTATTGGTCGCCTTAACCGCGGAGCGCAAAAAAGGCATACAGTTCGCCTTTCAAGTGGAGGATTATCCTGGTTCTATCAAAGAACTTGTCGATATTATCCAGAAATATGGCGGCCGTTTAATCAGCATTCTGAGTTCCAACGAAAATGCCCCATCAGGCTATCGCAATGTTTATGTCAGGGTGGATCGGATTGATCGAGAAGAATTGTCGGAGCTCCAGGAAGATCTGAAAGAAATCAGGCTATCGCAATGTTTATGTCAGGGTGGATCGGATTGATCGAGAAGAATTGTCGGAGCTCCAGGAAGATCTGAAAGAAAGCGCAACTCTGCTGTACATGGTAGATCACCAGGAAAATAAAAGGTGGCTATATTTATAGCAGAGAAGAGGCCTCGGCCCTGCCCAACTTCCGTATATATAAAATCGCCCATCCGAAGGCAATTGGAATGTATGCAATGCCCGCCGCGACCATCCCTATCCATATCCCCGGTAATCCCCAGTCCAGAAAGCTTGATGATGCCCTTTTTTGGATCACCAAGGAGTGTCTTGACTCCTTCGGTCTGTTTCCTGGTCTCTAAAACCGCCTTACCCCGTTGTCCTTCAGCTTTTGTACACATGCTTTTCAATATATCTGCAGACCCGCGGTTTCACCTTAAACCCGTCGCTTCTTCGATCTTCACTACTCAGCCAGATCCCTCCGCGGCCAGAGGATCTTATCCTTTCTGATATCCACCACACCCTGGTAATTGATCCTTACATCAGGGAGAAAATCATTCGGGAGGAAGATGAGCGTGTAGAGCGGATCATGAAATGGATAGCCCCTACTGGACAGGAATTCCTTAAACTCACGATCTTTTTGGGCCAATTGCTTCATGGGCGCCTTTGACATCAAACCACCGAGCGGCAGAGGAAACTCGTATGGAATCTGGCCGTTTTCAACTGCCACAATCCCTCCCTTCATCTCGAGGACCCTGTTTACGGCCATGCCCATTGCCTTTGGGTTACGTCCTATGGCTAAGATTTCAGTGGCAGTATTAAATGAGGAGGCAATGCCCTCGATGCCGTCCCCGAAACCCTTGATTATCCCATTTGTCACCCATTCTCCATCTCTGTTGATGAGGGCCAAATAGCAAAACTCGTCCTTTTCGTTTAAACAGAGGAGCCCATCCTTTGTATCAAATTCTACCCACTCCGTGCGAGTGATCACAGGATTGATTAGTTTGATGATAGGGAACATTAACCTTTTCCTGGGACTTCTTATCTCAAAAAAATGGCTTTTCGCTGACCAATGCCGCCTGGAAAATGAAGCTGGTGGGAAAAAGGTTTCCCAGTTTAACCGTGGGAAGGGCTCAATGAGGCTGCCATTCTTTGCAGCGATTCGGCCTTTGGAGATTACCATCTCAGGAGTAGGATGAAGAATATCTTTCAGGATGAGAATATCTGCGTATCTACCAGGGGCAATTCCCCCGATATCGTTGTCCATCCCAAAATAGACAGCAGGATTGATCGTTACCATCCGATAGGCAAGCACCGGATCTATACCCTCTCTGATGGCGATTTCTAAAATATGGTCGGTGATCCCGAATTGCTCATAAAAAGCAGGTGTCGAGCCATCCGTTGTTAACATGATCCGATCCGTTAATACCCTGTTCTCTTTAATGACTCTTAGAAGATCGGCTAAATCCTGTCGCAGCGAACTCTCTCTCAGCATGACGTGCAGCCCCAGTCTCAATCTATCAAGCGCTTCCTCAGCGCTGATTGCCTCATGGCAAGACTCCACACCGGCCCTGGAAAGAACGACCAGTTGTTCATATTTGGCGCCTGCCGTGTGGCCGTCCACTCTTTTCTTCAGAGTCTTTGTAAGCCGTATTATTTCCATTATCTCTGGGTTACCCCTTATCACCTCCGGCCACCTGGTTATCTCTCCCAGTGATTGGACATGAGGGTTCTTGAGAAGCAGCTCCAGATTTTTGACTGAAAAGAGTTCATCTTCAGTGGTCATGGGGGTTTGAGGCACCGCCCTACAGAACCAGAAAAATTTGATAGGCATCTCCGAAAAGGCACCCATAAACCCTTCAAATAGATCCACGCCCATTAACATGTAAAAAATCAGGTTATCACAGAAAAGAGTGGTAGTGCCCAGACGACAGGCCTCTTCGCCAAATGATATGGGGTTGTAGATGAACCAGGGATGAAAATGGGGATCAATGTAGCCTGGCACCAGGACCCTGTTGCCGATATCCAGAACCTGCGTATCCTCGCTCACCATATCTGAAGATGGACCAACATACCAGATCCTCTTCCCATTTATAGCGACGTTCATCTTCAACAGTTCGCCAGAGTAAACGTTGAGGACTGTCCCACCTGTGAGAAAAATATCAGCAGTATCCTTTGCCGGATTAGGCGCTCCGTCATGGGAAGATGACTTTTTCGTATTCATAATAGGCGCCGCTTATGTTATTTTGATTGAAGGTCTGACAATATATCGTGGATTGCAAAATAGCTATTAACACCGATAGGCAACGAGGCATTAATAGCATTCACAGGAAAAAAAGACAATTTATAAAATCGCTTCGCGATTTTATTAAACGCGGCTTCACCGCTCTTAAAAAAAGGAAATTCCTAAGCAATCAAGATATTTTTGGGAGAACAAGGCAGTCAATTCCCTTGACTTGGCCCATTAAACAAAGTATCCGTGAACATAACTGTTCACAGGTTCAGGGTTCAACGAAAATTTGAACCGCTCATTCCTGAGCTATTAACGGTCTTGCACCGAAGTCCAGAGTGAGCTTTATGGGATTGGATCGCCAATAAATTTAGGAGGAGAATCTCCTGATCGGTAATTAAGGGGATATAATTGAGCAAATTGAGCGAGCTAAAAAATATCTTAGGCCCGATGCGCATACCCTTTTTACTCTTAACTCCGGCATGCGTCTTACTCGGGGTAGGGACGGCTGTCTGGACATCTGAGCATGTAAGCATTCTTTATGTCATCCTGGTATTTATAGGGGCGCTTTCAGCGCATATCAGTGTCAATTCCCTGAATGAATATTTTGATTTTAAGAGCGGTCTGGACTTTAAGACCAGGCGCACCCCGTTCAGCGGTGGAAGCGGGACCTTGCCTGAAAATCCTAAAATGGCACGCCAT
>JAFDAP010000522.1 GCA_019313765.1 Deltaproteobacteria bacterium
TTTACGAGGTTATCAAAGGGTTAATACTTTGGATTATCCCCATCGGCCGGTCCTTGTTCAGGAAGTAGTCAAATATCTTGTTGCTGTCCCGGACGGAACATACGTAGACGGCACTGTTGGTAACGGCGGGCACAGTCTGGCCATAGGTAAGGGTCTGATCGAAAAAGGGAGTTTAATCTGTTTAGACAGGGACCCGGATGCAGTGGCCATATCAAAAAAGAGATTGGCCTCTTTGAGCAAAAGGGTCTCCGTGATCAGGGCAAGCTATGCTGACCTGGACCAAGTCCTCATGGAACTGGAAGTGGAGAAAGTCGATGGCGTGTTGCTGGATCTCGGCATGTCATCGTACCAGCTTGATAAATCGGGAAGGGGTTTCAGCTTTTTAAGGGATGAGCCCCTTGACATGAGGATGGACCCTGAAGACGAGTTGACTGCACGACATCTGGTAAACAGCCTGATCCCAAAGGAACTTGAAAATATATTGAAGAAATATGGTGAAGAAAGGAGGGCCAGGTCAATTGTAAGGGCCATTGTCAGGGCGCGTGAAAAAGAGCCTATTGAAACTTCTTCCCGGTTAGCGGACCTTATTAAGTCGATTTCACCACCTTCTTATGGTTCAAAGGCCAGACACCCCGCTACCCGGACATTCCAGGCCCTTAGAGTGGCGGTCAACAAAGAACTGCAAAACATAGAGGTATTTCTTAACAAAATTCCGTTCCTTTTAGCGAAGGGAGGAAGGCTGGTAATCCTGTCCTACCATTCGCTTGAAGACAGATGTATCAAGAAGGCCATGTTTGATTGGGAAAAAGTCTGTACGTGTCCCCCGGATTTCCCCCAATGTGTGTGCGGAAAAGTCCCCGTGTTTAAACGTCTTTTCAAAAAGGGGCTAAAGCCGGACAAGGGGGAGATTGATGAAAACCCGAGGGCTCGCAGCGCCATAATGAGAGCTGCCGAAAGGATATAACCATGACAAGACCGGAGAAAATGGCAAAGATGGTTCATTCGCGAAACGCCAGGACAGGGGTTCGGATCAGTAATTCCCGGGTCAAAAGACATGCATTTCATGTGACCCGAAAACAGATTTTTTTGATCATCATTATGCTGTTTCTTTTCATGGGGACCAGCATCGGTTACGTCTGGTCAACCTTTGAAAGCACCCAGATAGGTTATGACCTTAGCCAGTTGCAAAAGGAAGAGATGAGGCTGAGAGAGACAAACCAAAAGCTTAAGTTGGAGTTAGCCGTTTTAAAGTCGCCTCAGAACCTGGAGGCTATAGCCACCCAAAAACTGGGGTTAGGCCAGCCGTCTCCTAAGCAAATTATTGTCTTGCAATGAAGGTCAAGGAGAAAAAATGGATTAGATTCCGTGTTTATCTCGTGGCCGCATTTTTCCTGCTCGGCCTGGGTACAGTATTGGCCAGGGCTTACCAGCTTCAGGTCCTTAATAAGGACCGTTTGGCCGTCATCGCCCAAGAGGGTTATGTCGGGACCATAAAACTACCTCCGAAACGCGGCACAATATATGAAAGGGAAGGAAACGAACTGGCCCTTAGTATCGAAGTTGGTTCCGTTTATGCACATCCGAGACAGATTGAGGATAAAAATAATACCGCTAAACAACTGTCGCGGGTCTTGGGGGAAAGACATCAAAAGATCCTCAAGCTTATAAAACGGAATCGTTCCTTTGTGTGGATAAAAAGGAAAATCGAGACGGGTCAGGCTAAGAAGGTAAGTGCACTGGAACTGAAGGGCGTGGGTGTAACTACCGAAACCAAGCGTTACTATCCGGGCAAGGAGATTGCGGCCCACCTGATCGGCTTTGTCGGCGCTGAAAATCAGGGGCTTGAAGGCCTTGAGAGGAAATACGAGAAACTTTTATTAGGGTCTCAATACAGTCTCATCCAGATGCGCGACGCATTGGGCCGGCTCTTTTCCATCAGCAGACCTATCCCTTCCGGCCATGAGATGCGCGGCCTGGTCCTCACGATCGATAAAGATATCCAGTATAAGGCCCAGCAGGCCCTTCACAAAGCAGTAGAAAAAACAAAAGCCAGGGCCGGTCACTGCCTGGTTGTGAATCCGGAGACAGGAGAAATCCTTGCCAGTGCAGTGGTGCCGGAATTCAATCCCAATATTTTTTCCAAATACAGGCCATATCAATGGAGAAACCGTGCCATCACGGATTGTTATGAGCCCGGATCCACCATGAAGGCATTTCTTTTGGCCGCATGCTTAGAGGAAGCGGTTGTTACACCCTATACTAATTTTGATTGCGAACAGGGGAAATA
>JAFDAP010000523.1 GCA_019313765.1 Deltaproteobacteria bacterium
AAATGAGATAGTGGCAAGACCATAAATGTACCAGCTAAATATTTTAGTAACCGTTCACGGGTTCAGAGGTTCACCGAAAACCCGCCTGCCTTCCGGCGGGCAGGTTTGAACCTGTGAACGCTTACACATTTTTCAAGGAAAAGGAGATAGAAAGCCATGGAAGCAAAAGTTAGCCAGGTTGAATCAATGTATGTGGAAAAGCGTGTCTTTGACCCGCCAGAAGAGTTCGTAGCAAAAGCCCATATAAAAAGCATGGGGGAATACAAAGAACTTTACAAGAAATCAATTGAAGACCCCCAGGGTTTCTGGTCCGAGATGGCCGAGGAGCACCTGGACTGGTTCAGGAAATGGGAAGGACCGGCAGAGGAATACAGTTTCAAGGACAATATCTATCTCAGGTATTTCGCCGGGGGAAAGCTAAACGCCTCTTACAACTGTCTGGATCGCCATCTGAAAACTTGGAGAAAGAACAAGGCCGCCCTTATCTGGCAGGGGGAGCCTTTGGAGGAATCCAAAACTTACACCTATCAGGAACTTCATCGCGAGGTCTGCAAATTTGCAAATGTCCTTAAAAAAATGGGTGTAAAAAAAGGGGACAGGGTGACTCTTTATCTCCCGATGATTCCCGAGCTTCCCATCTCATTGCTGGCCTGCGCAAGGATCGGCGCCATTCACAGTGTTGTTTTCGGTGGATTCAGCGCGGACGCCCTGAAGGACAGGATACTGGACTGCGAGTCGGAGATCCTCATTACCGCCAACTACGGATACCGTTCCGGCCGGGTCCTTAACAGCAAACAAAGTGCTGATTCGGCCCTGAAGTCCTGCCCTGATGTCAAGACATGCATCGTGGTCAACAGGATAGACCGGGAGACCGACATGAAAGAGGGGAGGGACCACTGGTGGCATGAACTGATGAAAGAAGCGTTTCATAAATGTGATGCCGAACCATTGGATGCGGAAGACCCCCTGTTCATATTGTACACGAGCGGCAGTACCGGAAAACCCAAAGGGGTGCTTCATACAACGGCGGGATACCTGCTCTATACACTCGTGACCCTGAAATATGCCTTTGATTATAAGGATGACGATGTGTGGTGGTGCACTGCCGACATCGGCTGGGTCACGGGCCACAGCTATATTGTGTACGGTCCCCTGGCTTTGGGGGCCACATCTCTCATGTTTGAGGGTGTTCCTAATTACCCGGAGCCAGATCGTTTCTGGGAGGTTGTGGAAAGGTATGGTGTCAACATCTTTTATACGGCCCCGACTGCAATTCGTGCGATCATGAAAAGCGGGGATGACTGGCCTGCCAAAAGAGACCTGAGCACACTGAGACTCCTTGGCAGTGTAGGGGAGCCCATCAATCCCGAGGCCTGGATCTGGTATTACAGGGTGATCGGAAAAGAGCGCTGTCCCATTGTGGACACCTATTGGCAGACGGAAACAGGCGGGTTTCTCCTTACTCCCATCCCCGGGGCCATGCCCATGAAGCCGGGATCGGCGGCCCATCCCTTTTTCGGCGTTGATGCCGTGGTACTCCGGGAGGACAGGACAGAAGCAGATGTGAACGAAGGGGGACATCTGTGTATAAGGAAGTCCTGGCCCGGTTTTATGAGAACAGTTTATGGTGACCCGGAGCGTTTTGAAAAGACCTACTTCAAGGATTATCCGGGCTACTATTTCACCGCCGACGGCGCCAGGCGTGATGAGGACGGTTATTTTTGGATCATGGGCCGGGTGGACGATGTGATCAATGTCTCAGGACACCGAATGGGCACGGCAGAGGTGGAAAGCGCCCTTGTATCCCATGAAGCAGTAGTCGAATCCGCAGTGGTGGGTTTCCCCCATGAAATAAAAGGCCAGGGCATCTATGCCTTTGTGACCCTCAAGGAAGGTTTTGAGCCCACAGATGAACTAAAAAAAGAGCTGGTCCAGCACGTGAGAAAGGAGATCGGCCCCATTGCGTCACCGGACAAGCTCCACTTTGCCGCGTCACTTCCCAAAACCCGGAGCGGCAAGATCATGAGAAGAATTCTCAGAAAGATCGCAGAAGGAAAGATTGACGAGCTTGGAGATACATCCACCTTAGCCGAACCCGATGTTGTGGATAATCTGGTGGAAGGGAGGCAATAGTCTGTTAAACCATTAGAGTATAACCTTTCTTCGTAGCGCAGAGCTTTAGCTCTGCTATTTTGATGCAGGGCTAAATCTCTGCCATTTTGATGCAGGGCTAAAGCCCTGCGCTACGCTATGAGAGAGAATGCACGCAAAAAGGTTACACTCAAA
>JAFDAP010000524.1 GCA_019313765.1 Deltaproteobacteria bacterium
TCGATGTTGGACGTTCGTTTTTTAATCCGGTTTTGGTCATTGAATATTGGAATTTGAGATTTATTTGTAATTTGGTGCTTGGGATTTGTATTTTTAGACACAAAAGTCCAAGGCAAAGCCATCTATCTCTGACCTCCCGCTGAACCTCAGCAGGAATCTTCGTCTGGCCCAGCCTACGGCCCGGAGGGAGGACCAGGTTTTCAATTTAAGAAAATGAAAGATCTGAACATAATCATCATAACGGGCCTGTCAGGTTCCGGAAAGAGCATGGCCATTGATGCCCTGGAAGACGTGGGCTATTTCTGTGTGGACAACATGCCGATCTCGCTGTTGCCGAAGTTTCTGACACTCCATTCAGGGGGTGTTTCGGAGGTCCAGAAACTCGCATTTGGCATGGATCTCAGACAAAAGCAATTTATCTTAAAATATCAAGAGATTTTTGACCAACTGCGAGAAGAAGGTTACCACATGGAGATCCTTTTCTTAGAGGCATCTGAAGAAATTCTATTGAAGCGCTACAGTCAGACCCGAAGGCAGCACCCCGTGTACGAAGCCGGCGGTCTCATAGACAGCATTCGGGTTGAAAAAAAGCAACTTATAGGCATAAAAGAAATCGCAGACAGGGTCATTGATACATCCAATTTGACGGTACACCAACTCAAAGACCTTACAATTCAACATGCAAACCGGGGCATCAAGACAGAAAAAATGCGGATCTCGGTTCTTTCCTTTGGTTTCAAGTACGGTATCCCCCTTGAAACGGACCTGCTCATTGATGTCCGGTTCATCCCGAACCCCTACTTCATACCTGAACTGAAAAGTCTGAACGGCAAGGATGAGAAGGTCAAAAAATTTGTTAAAAAATGGTCCGAAACTCAGGAATTCTTTGAAAAGTATTTTTCCCTCCTTGAATATTTACTCCCTCTTTATAAAAAAGAGGGTAAATCATATTTGACAATTGCAGTGGGATGTACAGGAGGAAAACACCGCTCGGTAGCTATAGCTGAAGAACTTTTCTTACATTTCAGAGACATCAACGGGGAAGTGACTTTGACCCACCGGGACATTGAACTGTCGTGACAATATGTCTGACCGTTTTTATTAAAATACTCGGGTCTCATCACGTTTAGGCGACACATTAGATTGAGGTAATAAAATGACAAAAAATTCAGAAAGAAAAAGTATCTTGAACCAGTTGTTGGATAAAGGAGTCCGCATCCCCTGCCCTGAAAGCGTGGAGATCGGTCCCGATATTAACCCGGAAATGGTGTCCGGAGAGGACGTTACCATTCATGCCGGGTGCAAGATCTTTGGGCCAAAAACCCTTATCATGTCTGGTGTGGAGCTTGGATACGAAGCGCCGGTAACTGTCCACAACTGCCAGTTGGGTAAAAAAGTCAAGTTAAAGGGTGGCTTTTTTGACGAATCCTGCTTCCTGGAAGGATCCGGTATGGGCTCGGGTGCCCAGATCAGAGAGGCATGCCTTCTCGAGGAAGGGGCAAAGGGAGCCCACACGGTGGGTCTAAAACAGACAATCCTGCTACCCTTTGTGACCCTGGGAAGTCTCATAAACTTTTGTGATTGTCTTATGGCCGGGGGAACCGACGAGAAAAATCACAGCGAGGTGGGAAGTTCTTACATCCACTTTAATTACACCCCAAACCAGGACAAGGCCACGCCCTCACTTATCGGAGATGTCCCAGGGGGGGTAATGATTAATCAGCGGCCTATATTCTTAGGCGGGCAGGGCGGACTTGTAGGCCCTGTCAGGATAGATTTCGGCAATGTGGTTGCCGCAGGTGCCATCGTTCGTAAGGATATCCTGAAAGAAAACGCTATTCTTTTAGGTAGTCCAACTTTGACAAAATCCAGGCCCTTTCATCCGGGTTTGTATATCAATGTCAAGCGAATTATCGACCTGAATACCGGTTACATTGCAAACCTCATTGCGCTTCGAAGGTGGTATTTAGACGTTAGGTCTGAATTGATGAACCACGGACCTATGGTTAAGGCCCTGTTAGAGGGTGCCCTGGAAAAACTGGACAAAGCAATTCAGGAGAGGCTTAAAAGGTTAGGGGCCGTGGCAACAAGAATGCCCCGATCCATTGAGATATATAAAGAGGTCACAAAGGGCAATACGAATGAAGCCTTGATTCAAAGAAAACAGGAATTCTCTGAAAAGTGGCCCGAACTGGAGCAGGCATTTAAAGACAGCCTGACCTGGAAGGGCGATTCATCTCAAAAAGACCGGTTTTTGAGCACTCTTGAAAAAGCGAGC
>JAFDAP010000525.1 GCA_019313765.1 Deltaproteobacteria bacterium
TGCTCGCAACGGGCGGGTTCATCGTCTATATCATCAAACAGCATAAATGGGTGTTCAGATATTCTTACTCGATTCTCGTGGCCGGGTTTGTCTGTCATACCGTTTTCTTAGGCTGCCGGTACTACTATTTAGGAGCGGCCCCGGTTTTGGACCTGAAATCCGCGCTTTCATTCTTTTCATGGAGCATTATTCTCGTGTACTTAGTCCTGCAAATAAAATTCAGGCTCATGGTGCTGGGTTCATTTGTTGCGCCTTTTGCGACCTTTCTAATGATTATTTCTTCGGTCATGCCCTGGGTAGATGAGCCCGTAAGACCTTTGTTCAAGAGCCTGTGGCTTACGGTTCACGTGGGGACCGTATTTATGGGAAACGGCCTGTTTGCCATAACCTTCATGGCCGCGATCATGTACCTGATCCAGGAGCGTCACATCAAGCGTAAGAGGTTGGGAACATTTTACAGCAGGCTCCCCTCCTTGGCCACGCTGGACAGCATTAATTACTATGCCCTGATCTACGGCTTTCCCTTTTTGACGATCGGGATGATCACCGGCTCCATCTATGCACAATATGCCCTTGGTACTTACTGGCAGTGGGACCCCAAGGAGGTATGGTCCCTGATCACCTGGCTCTTTTACGCTGCCCTTCTACACGAGAGGCTTGTAGCAGGATGGCAAGGCAGGCGGGCGGCAATAATGTCCATTGTCTGCTTTTGTATCTTGATTTTTACCTTTGTGGGCGCAAGTCTCTGGTTAGGCGGATATCACTCTTTTGACAGCTTAGGGGCCAGAGAGGGGCTGCGATGAAGATCATCAACATCGGCATGAACCATGAAACAGCACCTGTCGAGCTGAGGGAATGCCTTGCCACGGACCCGGACAATACGGCCAGGGCACTTGCCTTAATGAGAGACCTTGAATGCATCAAAGAGGGGCTTTTTATGTCTACCTGCAACCGGGTGGAGGTCCTGATTACCACGGAAGCAGCGAGAGAGGCTAAGACATCGGTGATTTCCCTGATGGCTAAGCTCGGAAATATGCCGGAGGAGAGCTTTTCATCAAACCTTTACACGTATGAGGATATAGACGCCGTGATGCACATCTTCAGGGTGGCCTCAAGTATTGACTCCATGATCGTGGGAGAACCCCAGATCTTGGGACAGATTAAAGAGGCATATGTCGAGGCGACCCGGGAGAAGACATCGGGTGTCATCCTTAACCGGTTGATGCACCGGGCCTTTCATGTGGCCAAGAGAGTCAGGACGGAGACGGAGATCTGTGAGGCGGCCGTTTCCATAAGCTATGCGGCTGTTGAACTGGCAAAAAAGATATTCCACGTACTGGAAGGGAAAAAGGTGCTCCTCATTGGGGCCGGGGAGATGGCCGAGTTGGCTGCAAAACACCTGATGGCCCAGGGCGTGAGTTCCATGGTCGTGGCCAATCGAACCTTTGAACGGGCAGTGGAAGTGGCCGGGCTTTTCAAGGCACGGCCAGTATCCTTTGAGGAGATCGGGGTCCAGCTCCTTGATGTGGATATCGTGGTAACATCAACTGCCTCAAAGGAATACGTGATTACCTATGACCAGGTGAAGAATTCTCGCAGAAAACGGAGAAATCGCCCTCTTTTTTTTATTGATATAGCAGTGCCGAGAGACGTTCAGCCGGAGATTAATGATCTGGAAAATATCTATGTCTATGACGTTGATGATCTCAAAGGTGTTATCGAGTTAAACATGGCACAACGGCAACAGGAGGCGGTCAAGGCGGAACGTATTGTGAGGGAAGAGGCGGGCAAATTCGAAAAATGGCTGGAGACCCTCGCAGTGGTGCCGACCATTGTTTCTTTAAGGAATAAGGCCGACTCCATAATTCAGGCTGAGCTGGAAAAAAGCTTTTCTGCCTTAGGGGATTTGACACCGGCCCAGAAAGAGGCGGTCCGGACCCTGACACGATCAATTGCTGAAAAGGTGATGAATGATCCGATTGTCTATTTGAAGAAAAAGGCAGGCAGGGAGAGCCTGAACACGTATTTAGACGTGACGCGAAAACTATTTAACCTGGATCAGAATAATAATCAAGGAGTTTGAAATGGACTTGAACAAAATAATCCAGACCATCAAGGAACATCCTGATTATCCCAAAATGGGCATGATTGCCAGCCACTTAGGCGTGGTGAGGGAGACCTCTCTCAACGGAAGGCCGGTGACAGGGATTGAGGTCGTATTTGAAGAGGGTGTTATAAGCAAAACAATAAGCGATATAGAGAATATGCCTGGAATA
>JAFDAP010000526.1 GCA_019313765.1 Deltaproteobacteria bacterium
GACGACCGTGTCTTTGTTGCATTTGCCCATGGCCCGCAAGGTCTCAAGAGGTTCAAATCCTATGAGCACGTCGGCTTCGGCATTTGATACGATGGGACTGGTCACGTCTCCCAATAAAACGGCGGATTCCACAATGCCGCCCCGCTGGGCCATGCCGTGTATCTCGCTGACTACCGCGGGTATACCCATTGACATAGCTGCCTCTCCCACTAAGCGTGAGGCAAGAAGGTTTCCCTGGCCACCCACGCCGATAAATACCAATCTCTTTGTTTCCATGGCTGTTCCCCCATTTTACGGACTGATTATTCTTGTGATGCTTTTCAATGTGGTCGGCGCGGTGTCCGACCCTATGATATTGTACTTAAATGAGCGACGAAGTCGCGTTACATAAAATAACCGAACAAAGTGAGGTTATTTTATTCTTTCAATGGCAGAATTGCATTTTCAGGACAGACCTGAGCGCACACAGAACAACCTATGCACGAATTCTTATCAATTTCAACCTGCTCACCATCCAGATACATGGCAGGACACGCCAAAAGATTCAGACAGTCTCGATGGTTTTTACACTTGTTGTGATTTATATAGAAGGGTTTTGACTTTTTGAACTGGCCTGTGGCCTTTGCAAAAAGCGGGCACAGCTCTTTCGAGATGATGACCGACATGCCATCATATTCCATTGATGCCTTGACCGCTTCAATGGTCTTCTTCAACTTAAAGGGCCTGACCACGTGAACATCCTTGACCCCAAGTCCCCTGACCACGTCTTCGATGGAGATCCGTGTCAGATCAAACCCCATGCGCTCCGCATCCACCCCCGGATGGATTTGATGCCCTGTCATAGCCGTGGTTCCGTTATCCAGAATTACCATGGTGAATTTATGGTTGTTATGGACCGCATTGACAAGGCCCGTAATGCCGGAGTGAAAGAATGTGGAATCGCCGATAAATGATACCACCTTTTGATCCGTGGCCTTAGAAAAACCGCACCCGGAGCTCACGGAAGAACCCATGCAGATAACAAAGTCGGCCATGGAGATGGGCGGCAAGAGACCTAATGTGTAACACCCGATGTCTGTCGGATAGATAGCATCCGGTCCATAGACCTGTTTTACGCAGTAGTAGGTGGCCCGGTGGGGACACCCGGCGCAGAGGTTGGGTGGCCTTCCCGGGAGTTCCGGCGTATCAGAAGTATCAACCATTTCAGGGGCCTTGTAATCTACGCCAAAGTATTCTGCAACAGCTTTCCGGACCATACCCGGGTCATACTCGAAGAGCCGGGAGAGGCCTGCTATACCCTTTCCTTTAATGGGTATAGTAATACCTTCCTCTTGGGCAATGGCCTTAAGGTCATTTTCATTAACAGGCTCCAATTCTTCCACTACCAGGACCTTTTCCACTTGTTTCATGAAATTGACGCAAAGGTCTTTAGGCATGGGCCATGAGAATCCTAACTTGAGGATGCTGACCTTGTCCGAGATCCCGAGATCCGAAACAGCATCTCTCACATAATTAAAGCTTACACCATTAGCCACAATACCCCATTTACCGTCACCGATGATCTGGTTATAGGGCAGATTATCGGATTTTTTCGCTGACTTATCATATCTCTCCAACAGAAGTTTGTGCAGGTTGCGGGAGACTGCCGGTACGCATACCCAATGAAAGGGCTTTTTCTGGAAGGTATCTTTGGTCTTGACCGGCTTCAATTTGCCGAGCACGACATCCCCCCTGATGTGATTCAATCGCGTGGTGGTCCTTATGATTACCGGGAGTTCCAGTTCCTCTGACAGATCAAAGGCGGCGATGGTCATGTCCTTCATTTCCTGGACATTGGTCGGTTCCAGCATGGGCAGACTCGACAGCCTTGCATAAAAACGGTTGTCCTGCTCGTTCTGGCTGGAGAAACAGAAAGGATCATCGGCGTTGATGATGACCATGCCACCCTTTATACCGGTATAGGCCAATGTCATTAAGGGATCTGCCGCCACGTTGAGCCCCACGTGTTTCATGGTCACCATGGTCCTTAAGCCCGAGATAGCCGCGCCGGCGCCTACCTCGAGGGCAACCTTCTCATTGGTTGAGTACTCAAAGTAGAGGTCCGTCTCCTGGCTGATTTTTAAGAAGTTTTCCGGAATTTCGGAAGAAGGCGTGCCGGGATAGCAGGTGGCAAAGGCTACGCCTGCCTCAAGGGCGCCGCGGGCAATGGCCTCGTTGCCCAAAAGGAGCATCTTGTCTCCTGGTGAATCTGTCAATAACTTATGC
>JAFDAP010000527.1 GCA_019313765.1 Deltaproteobacteria bacterium
GGTTATTTAACCTCTTCTGTAACCGTTCACGGGTTCAAGGTTCCCCTCTTCTTAACTCTTCAGGCCTGTTAACATTAAAAAACGACTTTAGTTCCGGGTCAAAACGCCGGATCTCATTTTCTTTTACATGGCGGACGGAAACCCCGGGGAAAAAACGGATGGTCTGGTATTCCCTGAGGTCAATCAATCTTTTGACGGCAGGAAGGCACCGCCTTGTGTACAGTGCATGGAGCGTTTCCATTTTCCAGGATATCTTAGGGACTACCACGTCAAAATCGCCCATGAGCCCTACCATGTGCCGGATCAGATCCGGGTTGAGGGAGGGCATATCACATGCCACAAAAAAGCCTGCATCATTCGTGATTGAATTAAGGGCCGTGTAAATCCCGCCTATGGGTCCGAGGCCCTTGATCAGGTCCTCATACATGGGAAGTTCAAGATAGGCATATTCATCGGGGGTATTGGTGATAAGGACCAAATCCTGAAACAAGGATCCCATCACCCTGATGACGTTTTCGATCAAGGGAATGCCGTTAATCTTAGCAAGGGCCTTGTTTGTTCCGTAACGGCGGCTCTTTCCCCCGGCAAGGATAACGCCTGTAACATCTTTGTAACGGGTTACCATTTTTGTTTACAGCTTTGACCTCTAAAACGGAGTTTTTGAAATCCCAAATTACAAGCACCAAATTACAAATAAATCCCAAATCTCAAGCATCAAATTCCAAATACCAAGCAACTCAATTATTTCGATTTTTCCAGTATTGATGAAAAGATTTTTTTCAATTCATTTGCCTCTTGTATCAAACTTTGAGCATCATCAGCATTCTTTAAATTATTCGTCTCATAAATTAACCTGAGCCAATAAGCGCTTTCTTTTGCTTCCTTACGGCTTATTTTCATTCTCATTAAAAAATCCTTTTTACTTAACGATTCGTTGGCCTCCCTGTAATTTGCACCTACTGAACCGGAGGCTTTTACTACTTGTTTGCCATCCTCAATATTTGCAATTGTCTTGGGCAACGTTTTAACGAAAAGCCTAACAGCTTTAGCAAACTGGAATGTTCTTTCCTCGAGATCATATGCTGGTTTGGATTTTTGAATTTCGGTCATTGGAATTTGTTTGATATTTGGGATTTTTTATTTGGAGTTTCCACCAACTCAACTACTGTGTTAACAGATACCTTTAAAAAAAGGGGGGGTTATGGGGATTTTGCAATCAAAAGCCAATGATCCGCCGGGCATGGCTGTACACGCGGTTGGAGCCCGCTGCCATGTCCATCAGGGTTATATTGTAGAACTTTGCCGCCTCCACTGCCTTTGAGGTAGGCCGGGACATGGCCACAAAAACGGGAAAACCGGCCCTTGCAGTCTTGAGAATCATTTCCAGGCTGGCCCGGCCGCTCGAAACCAGTATCTTATCATGGCAGGAAATGCCTTGAATCAGAGTGGCCCCGATCACCTTGTCCAGTGCGTTATGGCGTCCAACATCCTCGAAGTGAACAATCTCTTTGCCATCTGCATCGAAAAGAACGGCCGCATGTGCCCCCCCTGTTTTTTGATAGAGGGGTTGAAACTCCTGAATGCCTTTCGGAAACCCTTTCAGGACCTCCATGGAAAAGCGGCTCCGGCTTTTTACTCTGGTCACACCATCCTTTAGTTCATAATAATTTTCCTTCCCGCAAATACCGCAACTGGAAAAGGAAACCCTTTTCCCTTTTGTTGTACGGGGATATGCCCTTCCGGGGGAAATTCTTATTTTGGCCTCCGTGACCTGCTCTCCATCCTCTTTCCCGACAACGGAGATGACACATTCGTCAATTTCCGACACCGAATCGATCAGCCCTTCCGTGAAAACAAAACCAAACACTAACTCCCTGACCATTTGAGGCGTAAACATGATAAGGATATGTCTTTCCTGATTGATTATTATTTCAATGGGAGCCTCAAGGATAAGGCTGGATGATGCAGGGGAGAATTTCCCTTTCGAGTGGGTAAAAGAGCGTAAATTTTTATACATGTTATGGTGTTCCATTGGTTCATCGCTTAAGGTAAATCCCCAGTATTTAGCTATTATAACCGTTTACTTTCATTTTTGCAAGAAAATGGCACTTTTAAGCAGTAAAATATTACGGAGCCCTCTGGTATTGGGTTTAGTGGGTATGCAGTTAGCTCAACCTAATATCGTATGTGGAGCAACCCATGCAAAGACACTTGAATATCGAACACCGAACAAGGAATTTCGAACCGCAGAAGTTAAAATACT
>JAFDAP010000528.1 GCA_019313765.1 Deltaproteobacteria bacterium
GCCCCTCAGCGCGATCCCACAGTTAATCCGGGACAGGGAAATCACTCATTCTTTAGTATTGGCCGCTTTCTACAGATTTTTCATGGAATATCGATCTGATTTCTCTCGCTAAAGTTAAATAAAGGGATCATCCATTAAAGGGCGAGTCAAGAGAATTGAGGGAGATGGCAAGGGAAAAAGTATCTTGACAAATCGATTGCCGCTGTATACCGTTTAGGTATACAATAAAGTACAAAGGGGGGCGAAATGGCAAAAACGGCAATGACACACGCCAGGCTTACGCCGGAAATCAAAGAAAAGGCTGAGGATATTCTTAAAAAACTGGGCATTTCTATTTCTGCTGCGTATGAAATGTTTTATCGACAGATTATTGCTCATCAGGGGATTCCATTTGATTTGCATCTTCCAAATAAAGATACTCTCCAGGCAATGCGGGACGCAAGGGATGGCAAGGGAAAAAGATACGACAGTGTAGAAAAAATGTTTGAAGATCTGGAGGTCTGATGCTGCCGATTCGTCCGACATCCAGATTTAAAAAAGATCTGAAAAGAGATATGAGGCAGAGGCGAAATATAGACAAACTACACCACATTCTCGAACAGTTAGCCATTCCCGCTCCCTTGCTTCCGAAGTACAAAGACCACAAGCTGAAAGGAGCTTGGATAGATTTTCGAGAATGTCATATAGAACCTGACTCGCTATTGATTTATACGATATCCGATTTCGAGCTTAGACCGGTTCGCGTTGGCACGCATTCTGAGCTATTTGATTGAAAAAATCCCCTTCGTGCCTGTGAAATTTCGAAGAACCCATTTCACCGGGCGAGTTCCTGCAGATGGAACTGGAGTTCTTTACGCCTTGCCCCTGTTTGGCCGCCTGATTGATATGATTTTGGTGAGCATAATAGGGAAAAATGCTGGGTGTTCGGAGGAAATTCAAGGGGTTTGATTTGGCATTTGAGGATATTTATCTTGTGGGCGCATATCATCCGATTTAGGACAAGGGCTATTTTTATAGCACCAACAGGTTTGGACTACCAGACGTACTCTTCTGCGTTTCCGGGGGGAGTCCAAAGTTGCCATAAATATAGTAATCCTGCATCACAAATTTAGCTGGTTTCTGCCTCAAAGGTTGACTTTTAGGTGAATGTCAGAGTAAAATTGGCAGATGAATCCTTGAAAATATCGATGTTAAATATCGGTAACCGACAAAACTGGTGGCGTGGTGGTAGCTCCCTGTCAAAAAGCCACCTGACAGTTCATAATTCTGCCAGCAGGCCGATCCTGCCAGCAGTCAATCAGTGGTGTCCCTCCCCAAGCCATTGCACATGAGAACGAATACCATTTGATCAATTGAGATCCTTACTATTCTACCAGCGTCCCGCTTCCAGTCATGCAATTGAGCGTCGCTATCCTCCACTTGTTGGTTCGCCTGTATTCTCTTTGGCCTTCCTTCTCAAACGATCACGCTTTGCTATCATACGGTCACTGGTAAGTTGCATTACTTTGACAAGTGCCTCCACGGAGCCGAAAAGCTCGTGGTACGAAGCGGGCGAGTGCTCTTGCTTGGGGTCATCAAGGGAAACCTCGAGTTTGTGGAATATTTTATCCATAACTTCCCAAAAAGCAGGAGGGGGAGGGAAAAAATCCGGCAACTCTGCCTCGGCCAATATGTCCTTCCACTCAGTTAGTATTTGGTCTGTTGTTGCATCGACTCCCACCTGGTCTTCTAAGTCAGTTATCGCATCCCCAAGGCCAGTCAACTGGATAGCCAAAAGTCTGCCTGACACCACAGCCTGGTAAACACGGTTCTTCTCGACAGATAAGCTTAACTCCTTCTGACTCTTATGTTGGCGCACAGAAACCGTCAGCGCAATGATGGCGAGCAAAAGCGATGCAAATGCAATCCAGATTGCCATATGATCTCCTTTTACTGAATATTTCATATTAACCAGTCGGCGTGTTTTTGTTCCATTTATTTTTCTTTAGCTTCTGGACAGCACTTAGCCATTATCCTATTGACTGTGTTTTCTAACTTTCTAATTCGTTTTTCAAGGTCGTTTGTTGAGGAAACTACTGAGTTTCTCAACAAAGCTTGAGAAGCATAACCTACTAAGAGTGGATCATATTTATATTGCAAACCAGCAGGTATATCAAAAGGTAGTAGTTTCATTTCTTTTGAATCATATCCAAGAGCAGGGATTCTTCCTTTAACTTTAGGTCCAGCCATTTTCCATGCATCTAACCATTTCATTGCAA
>JAFDAP010000529.1 GCA_019313765.1 Deltaproteobacteria bacterium
AGCGTTATATATTAAAACACCAAAATAATACCCTTTTTGATATTTTATTGAATAAGTACTTTTTCTGTGCTAAAGAGAAAAATCAATAATTAAAACTACTTCGGTGAGAGAGCCCGATGACCAACGTTGAGACCACTAAGGATCTCGGGGGGGACAATACAGGGCCTCTCGCTGAACTTTGGAGCTTGGATAAGGGATGATTGGTGACTGCCTTGGTGCAGTATGCCGGATAATGGTAACGATTAGGCCCAAAGTTCGCATAAAGTGAGGAACTCACCGAAAAAAAGCCCATTAATGGGACACTATAGGTTTGTCCAAGATAAGGCACACCTCATAACCCTCTGATATTACGACACTTCTTTTTATTCATTTTTCTTCTTTACAGGGTCTTTATAGGATGTCCCCCATTATAGGATGTCCCCCATTACCACTCGTGAAATGCGGAGCCTATTTAACTGGGGTCTAATAAAAACCATGCCACGCCAACCCAGACTTGACGCCCCTCATCCCATCCAAAACAATATTGATCTCTGTGATCCCCGTGTGCTCTGTGGGAGACTATTTTTGTTTCTTTCTTCCAATCATCAATTCCAATGCGTCCCCCGCTCCTATTCGACGAAATGAAACAGCATCTATCACATAAAGATATCCTTAGGCTTTTGAAGGCTGAAAAGGCATTTTTGAGAAATGAATTCGGTGTGATCAATATCGGACTTTTCGGTTCCTATGTTAAGGGAAATCAGCGCGCGGATAGCGATATTGATCTTTTGGTTGAGCTAAAAGAGCCTCGTTTTGACTGGATTGTAGGATTGCAGATGTATCTGGAAAAACGGTTTGACAAAAAAATTGAGCTGGTTCGTAAAAGCGATAATGTTAACCGGCGGTTTACAGGACGGATTGCAAGTGAGGTGATCTATGCTTGATGATATGATCCGGGATAATCTACAAGTCATCTTGGAATCAACTGCTTTGATCGAAAGTCGCTTTTCAAAGATAAATATTGCAGATGATCTTGTTTCGAGTGCAGGCGGTGTTCTTATACTTGATGCAATTGCTATGCGACTTCAAGTCGTCGGTGAACTGCTTAAGAAAATCAGCAAGATTGATAAGTCTCTTTTGGAAAATTATCCAGAGATCGAATGGGATAAGATCATGAGATTACGTGATATAGTTTCACATCATTATGAAAAGGTGGATCATGAGATAATTTTTGATATCTGCACGCATCATATTCCAAGGCTAAGGTCAACCATTCATAAGATAATCGAGAAAGAGAGTTCAGAAAATCTCGGCAATCCTGTCTAATAAAAAACCAACAAGAAACCCTTTGCGCTTTAGCGGTTCATAACAAGCAACCAGTTAAGTAGGATGTCCCCCATTAACGTAAACAACGCATTGATTCTGAATTGGAACGGGAAAATATGGTCAGCACTGAAAGCGGTGAGAAGCCTGAAGAGATTATATGCACGGGAATCCTGACAGATCGTGGAACAATCGAGGTCGATGTGTCTTTGTTGGATTATTTTGAGGTAGGGGAGAAAGTAAAGGTTACAATTTTTCTACCGGACGAGGAAAACCCTGCCTCATGAATCCATTTTGTCCTTCGCCGGATTGTTTTTTCCCTTTCTTCCGGAAAGGGAAAAAGACAAAAAAATCCTGAAAATCCTGCTGCGCCCCGTGAAATTTACGGCAGTAACAGCGAAGCGTATTTAACTGGGGAAGTTCAGTTGGTCAACTACCTGAACGGCTTGAAAAAAGAAATCGGCCTCTTCATCAAATTCGGCCCTACAGGAGTGGACGTAAAGCGCAAATACAGAAAGAATATCGGACCGGATTAACCGGATTAAGCCGATCCTCCCCCTTCGCGAAGCGAATTTGGTATTTTCAATTTCGTCCCGCCGGGGCGTAGGCCGGAAAGTAAAAATGAAAAAAATCCTGAAAATCCAGTAAATCCTGTCCAATAAGTTTATAAGCTGGCAACGTCCCCCATTTCCCAGTTTAGTAGTTTACAACGTCCCCCATTCCATTCCCGTTGTCCAGTAAAGTAACAAACGTACCCCCATTATTGACGAAAGGAGGTTATGAACCACATGAAAGACAAAAAGGAGACATTGTATTTGTACGAGGCGCTGGAACTCCGTTCAGAGTATGACGCCAGGATTAAGACACTAAAAGACTGTTTGCGGCGGGTGTCAAGGTAGTTGTCACATGAATACGTTTTTTTATGCTGCTTGTTTGAGGTTAATATTTGTGCTTT
>JAFDAP010000530.1 GCA_019313765.1 Deltaproteobacteria bacterium
TTAAGCGGGCAATTACACCGGTTGATGTACAGATGATCAATTATCACGTAAGGGAAATCGATAAATCATTAGAAGAGTTCACCCGCCGGCTCTATTTGAAGAATCCCAAATATGAAAAGGATCCGGAAGCCAGGCATAAAAAGATACAGGCGATTTTTCATGGCGGGGAAATGCCGGTTACTGAATTTAATGATAAACCTTCCCATGAGGTCTTAGCTGCCGCGTTTGAATCAGACTCAACCTGCTCGGATCGAATTTTCCTGCTCGGCCTCGGGCTGAAAAAGAGCGTCCGGGAGGCTTACAGTATTGAGGAAGATGTGTTTATTACCAGCCTGCAGATCCGGCATGGGAGACTCGAAAATCTCTATGTCAATATCAACCAGGTCAACTGGCGGTTGAAGGTCTACAGGGACGAAGATGGCAGGCTGCTGTTTTTGACCAATGAGGCGGGAGAAGGCGGCTATATAAACATGGGCTATGAAGTCATCATGACAGAGGTCCTGACCCGGATTAAGGATGATATTTATCTGCGCGGCGGAACACCACCAAAATTTGCATTCAGCATGGCATCTCTTTTCCTGGTGATTTTTTTCTGATATATCAGCACCTATAAAATTTTAACAGCCTTTCATGTTCCCTTGTGGTCAGGTCGCAGTTGTGGTAGCCTGACTAAACCCTAAACATGACACAATCCAATAAAAAACCGACAATACCGATAAGGGCTTCAACCGTTATCCTGACACGGCAGAAAGGTGGTGAGCTGCAGGCCTATCTCCTCAAAAGGAGTGCGCTGAGCGGCTTTATGCCGGGAAATTACGTATTTCCAGGGTGCCCTGATTCTCCTTCCATGGGACCCCATGTACAATCAGGAAGGTGCAATTGAAACGGGAGGATTTAAAAAGACTTTTCTTGCTCCGGGAGTGCACTTTTCAAGGATTTTGTACCAAGAGGGGGTATGGAGACCCGTAGGAAATTAACAGGCGAAAAAGTCGATGAAAGCGATTTATAACTTGACATACACAAAAAAGTACCGTAAATAGAAAAATTTCATTTTTGACAGACAGGACAATTGATATGAAGACATTTGTTGCAAAAGAACAGGACGTCGCCAAAAAATGGTACGTTGTGGACGCCAAAGATAGGGTTTTGGGCAGGCTGGCCACCCAGATCGCCATGCGCCTGAGAGGCAAGCACAAACCTGTTTTTGCCACCCACGCCGATACAGGTGATTTTGTTGTGGTGATCAACGCCGACAAGGTGGCCCTGACCGGCAAAAAGTGGGATAAGAAAATCTATTACCACCATACCGGATATATCGGAGGTCTGAAACAGATTTCGGCAAAGAAACTGCTTGAAAAGAAACCCGAGGACCTTTTGCGTTTTGCGGTAAAAGGTATGCTTCCCAAGAACAGTTTAGGCCGGCGGCAACTGAATAAATTGAAGATATATGTCGGCACGGATCATCCGCACAAGGCACAACAACCGGAGATATTGGAGATATAAATGGCAGAGGAAAGGTATTACGCAACCGGAAAGAGAAAGAGATCAGTGGCCCGGGTTTGGATGGCCCCGGGTACAGGGCAGATTACCATAAACAAAAGGCCTTTTGAACAATATCTGGTAAGGGAATCGGACAGGATCCTTGCTGTGGAGCCCCTTAAGCTTGCTGATTTACTCGAAAAAATTGACCTGTATGTAAATGTCCGCGGTGGTGGGATCAGCGGACAGGCAGGGGCCATTCGGCACGGTATCAGCCGGGCGCTTGTAAGTTCGGATCCTGAACTCCGTGATCTTTTAAAAAAACATGGGTTTTTGACCAGGGATCCAAGGATGAAAGAACGTAAAAAGTATGGTCAGCCTGGCGCGCGGGCCCGGTTTCAGTATTCGAAGCGTTAAGTTTTTCCGATATTTGAGCTAATGAACGGGGAGTGCAGGTTTGACTCCCCGTTTTTATTGGAACTTGGAAAACCCTGTCCTCCCCCGCGTAACGGGATCTTCGATGAGCGGGGTCAAAGCTAGATGGCTCTGCCTTGGATTTTTGTGTCAAAAAATACAAATTACAAGCACCAAATTACAAATAAATCTCAAATTTCAATATTCAATGACCAAAACCGGAGCAAAAAACGAACATCCAACATCGAACATCGAACTTCCAACGTCGAATTAGGGTACGCCCTCGGCGTTTCAATTTTATTAAAAAAACGGAGCAAAGCGACACCCACATTCGACGTTCGATGTTGAGCGTTC
>JAFDAP010000531.1 GCA_019313765.1 Deltaproteobacteria bacterium
ATCAAACTCTTGAAATGTTCGAGGATAGTCAATCCCGGCGACAAGGTCATACGAATTTTTCATACCTCAACATTACATGTTGAGGTAACTTGCGTCAAGTGGATACCCCCTTTCTCCATTTTCTCTCCGAGGCGTAGGACCGTGCATCTACGAGCCGGAGGCCCAAAACCCATTATTCCATCATTCCAGTATTCCAACATTCCCTCCGGGGCGTAGGCCCTACGGGCCGGAGGCCAAGTGTGAGCGAAGCGAACTAAGTTCAATAGATAATCAAACGACCGGAATTTGATCGATTAATTTTCTAAATTTTTCAGTAAAGCTCAATAGTATTATAATGTCAAGTAAAAATGGCTAAATTTAATGATGACAACCTCGTAAAAAGTCAAAAAACCACATTTTTTGTCATTCCGGCGAAAGCCGGAATCCAGTGTTTTCAGAAACTTATGACTGACCTGGACCCCGACTGCAGTTTATCCCGCACTGTATGCGGGGCCGGGGTGACGACTTTTTACGAGTCCATCAATAATATTTTTTGTACTCATTGACACATCTATTCTTGTTTTGATAGTGTCATTTTCTTTTTGAAAAGATATGGTCTTGAAATAAAAATCTTGGTCCAAACGATCAGGCTTTGGTTATCCCCAGGGGGGATTTGCATTGTTGGAGTTTTATTGCCTTATTGAAATTTGTGATTCTTGCCTGCCTTTGGCATGGTATTTGGAATTTGGTGCTTGGAATTTGTATTTTTAGACACAAAAATCCAAGGCAGAAACATGTACCTACTCAGGTTCACAGTTCCACGGTTCAAGGTTAAAAAACGATGAACATAGACCAGCATGAAGATAAGGCGACCAACCGTGAACCATAAACCGTGAACCTGACAACCTGAGTAGTTACAGAAAGGCTAAAAAATGGGTCTAATATCCGGATCCGGAAGCTTTACCAGATATCTTGCAGACGGCACCCTTCCGGAAAATTTCATGGAAGTTCTGTCTGAAAAGATCGCTCGGTACTCCTTCCGGGTCCTTGACGAAAAATCGATTGCTGAACGCTCTGTAGGCTGGGTCAACATCATGGACATATTCGACAACCGGTTTGCAGGTCTTGAGTTTCTCAAAGAACCTTACATTGCCATGTCTCTGAGGGTTGATGAGAGGAAGATTCCTTCAACGGCTCTGAAGCAATACTGCTTAGAGGCCGAAGAAAAGATCAAGGAAGCTGAGAATCTGGAGTATCTGCCGAAAACACGGCGCTCGGATATAAAAGAAGGCGTCAGGCTTCGTCTCCTTAAGAGGGCAATCCCCGTTTCCAGGTGCAATGACATGATCTGGAACTACAGTACCGGCCTTGTAATATTCGGTTGCACTACCAACAAGCTTTGCGACGAATTCATGGAATTTTTTCTCCAGACCTTTGACATTCAACTCCAGGCAATCTGTCCCTATACCCTTGCCACCAGGTTTCTTGAAAAAGAAGGCGCTTCACCCGATATTGTTGACGGCCTGAACCCTTCTAATTCTCAGGAGGAACAATAGTTATGCAGCTTTTGGAAAAGGTGAGAAAAACAGAATTCCTGGGAAGGGAGTTCCTTGTCTGGCTGTGGTTCAGGGCAGGTACGGACAGGGGCATGTTTGACTTCGGAGAGAAGGGATCTGCCGAACTCTGGTTTGATGGAAAGATCACTCTCCAGTCAGAAAACGAAATGGGGGTGGAGACAATCACCTGTGCAGGCAAAGCGTCAAACATGAAAGAGGCCCGTTTTGCACTGGCAGAGGGCAAAGAGATCATCCAGGCTGCGATAAAACTGGATATTGGCGACAACCAGTGGTCTTTTGTCCTTGATTCCACCTGGATGAATTTCAGGACTTTTAAGACGCCCAGAGTAATGCAGGACAAAAAAGATGACCCTGACGGAATTTTTTATGAAAAGATGTTCTTAATAGAAGAGGCGGTATCCGCCATTGACGAGATATATTCCTCTTTCTTAAAACTCCGTGTTTCACCCGAATGGGCAGCCGAGGAGCGTCCTGCACTTGTCAAATGGATAAGCGAAGGCAAGTAGTGTACCCCCCGCCCTGTCATCGCAGAATGCAGTAAAAATCCTGGCCCAGAGGACCAGGCTTTGGTTGTCCCCAGAGGGGATTTGCATTGTTGGAGTTTTATTGCCTTATTGAAATTCCAAATATCAAATCCCAAATATCAAACAAATTCCAATGACCAAAATTCGAAAATCCAAACAATGT
>JAFDAP010000532.1 GCA_019313765.1 Deltaproteobacteria bacterium
CTCAATGAAACGGGAAAGGTCTTAGAGAGCAGCGGCATCGGGTTTTCCCTGCTTGATAATGAAAAGATGTGCACGCAACTGGTTTCCCGGTATCTAAGCGTTAAACAGAGGCAGATCTTATAGGATTGTTGATTGTTGATTGTAGGTTGTTGATTGTAGGTTGTTGAAACTTACAAATAACAAATCCCAAATATCAAATAAATAACAATGACCGAAATTCAAAATTACAAACCGGCTTTGGTCATTTGTATTTAAAATTTGAGGTTTGTTTGTAATTTGTTTATTGAGATTTGGAATTTTTCTCAAATGTAACCGAACCCTCCCGGCCCGTCCGCCGTAATACTATGGAGGGCGGGTAGGATAAACACTTTTGGTCATTGGAATTTAGAATTTGGAATTTATTTGTTATTTGATGCTTGTGATTTGGGATTTCCAATACTCCGTGAACACATACTCGTGATGTAACCCATCTCAAGCAGTTAGAAAGTCAAAAATGATAATTGATCTGAAAAAATTCATAAGCGAGGAAAGAGATTTCTGGTCCGAATTAGAGGATATCCTCCATGTATTGGAAAACAAGCCGGAACACAGGATGGACTTGGACCAGGTGAAACGATTCCATTATCTGTATCAGCGAACCTCTACGGACCTCGTCAAGATCATGACGTTTTCTTCAGAGCCGGAAATCCGCCGGTATCTCGAATCCCTGGTCGGAAGGGCCTATGCAGAAATCCACGAGACACGTGAAAAACCGCATCGCTTTGGGCCCTTTACCTGGTTCTTTCAAACTTTTCCCCGGACATTCCGCCGGCATATCCGGGCGTTTTGCCTCTCTTTAACCATCATGCTCGTGGGATCTGCCTTTGGGGGAGGCGCCATCAGCCTTGATCCCCAGGCCAAGCAGGTCATTATGCCTTTTCCCCAACTTCAGGGAGATCCATCAGAACGCGTGTCAAAAGAAGAGTCTGCTGAAAAAGACCGGCTCAAGGGATCAAAGACCACCTTTTCCTCCTATCTGATGACACACAACACCAAGGTTTCCATCCTCGCCATGGCATTGGGCATGACCTGGGGAATCGGTACGGTAATCCTGCTGTTCAGTAACGGCGCGATTTTAGGGGCCGTTGCCCTGGACTACGTCCTGGCCGGAGAGACCGGGTTCCTTTTGGGCTGGTTGCTGCCGCACGGCGCAGTGGAAATCCCGGCCATCCTCCTGGCCGGGCAGGCAGGTCTCGTGTTGGCCGGTGCCCTTATCGGTTGGGGCGAGCATGAATCATTGAGAATGCGGTTCAGGAAGATATCCGGCGATCTGGTCACCCTGATCTTTGGTGTGGCAGTCATGCTAATCTGGGCAGGCATCATTGAGGCATTTTTCTCCCAATATCATGAACCCATCATCCCTTATGAGGTCAAGATCGGGTTCGGGATGGTTGAACTTATTTTACTGTGCCTGTTTTTTGCAAAATCGGGAAAAACAAAAGGTTGAAATGAACCAGGAAAAAACCAACACCTTGACCATAATGACCCCGGAAGGGGTCGTTTTCTCAATGCTGCTTTCCGGTCCGGTCACCCGTTTTCTGGCATGGGCGGTCGATCTTGCGAGCATTGCGGTTATCTCAATCGTCATCGGTTCGGCTCTCGGGATCTTAGACATTCTGGGCCGGGATTTAGCCATGGCAGCCTCTATTTTAGCCTATTTCGTGGTATCCATTGGTTACGGCATTATATTGGAATGGTACTGGCGCGGCCAGACCCTCGGCAAACGACTCCTCGGTCTGAGGGTGATGGATGAACAGGGATTGCGCCTCCAGTTCAGCCAGATCGTGATCCGTAACCTGCTTCGCTTTGTGGACAGCCTGCCGTCATTCTACTTTGTCGGCGGGCTGGCATGCCTCATAAGCCGTCGCGCCCAGCGCTTGGGTGATGTGGCTGCCAATACGGTCGTTGTTTGGAGTCCTAAAATCTTCGAACCCGACCTGGACCAACTTCTGGCCGACAAATACAATTCATTTCACGAGTACCCGCATCTGGAGGCCCGGTTGCGCCACGTCGTCTCCCCGCAGGAGTCGGGAATCGCCCTGAGGGCCCTGCTGCGACGGGATAAGCTGGATCCCCTTGCGAGGGTTGAATTGTACAGGGACATTGCCGCTCACTTCAAATCCATTGTTGAATTCCCGCAAGAGGCCACAGACGGGATTCCCGACGAGCAGTATGTACGCAATGTGGTTGACGTCCTGTAC
>JAFDAP010000533.1 GCA_019313765.1 Deltaproteobacteria bacterium
GCCGATTCCGGATATTAAGGGCCGCGAAGGCATCTTGAAAGTTCATACAAAGGAGAAACTGATAAGCCAGGACGTGGACGTCAAGATCCTTGCCCGTGGGACCCCCGGGTTTACCGGAGCAGACCTGGAAAATATGGTGAATGAGGCTGCGCTCATGGCCGCAAGGCGTGGAAAAGACAGGGTTGAGATGGTGGATTTTGAGGATGCCAAGGACAAGGTCCTGATGGGTCCGGAGCGTAGGAGCCTGATCATCAGCGATGAAGAAAAGACGATCACTGCCTGTCATGAGTCAGGGCATACCCTGGTAACCAGGTTACTTCCCAATACAGATCCCATTCATAAGGTGACCATCATTCCCCGGGGTCGCTCCCTTGGTTTGACCCAGCAGTTACCGATAGATGAAAGGCACACATATCCCAAAGATTACTTGATAAACAATATACGAATATTGATGGGGGGAAGGGCTGCCGAAAAAATCGTCTTGGACACACAAACAACAGGTACAGGAGACGATATTAAAAAGGCGTCTAATCTGGCAAGAAAGATGGTTTGTGATTACGGCATGAGTAAGAATCTGGGTCCTTTGACCTTTGGCAAAAAGGACGAGCAGATATTCTTGGGGAGAGAGATTGCCCGGCACAGGGATTACAGCGGATTGACAGCCCAAAAGATTGATGAGGAAGTCAGGGATATCGTGACCGGGGCCTATGAAAAGGCCTTTCAGCTAATTATAGCTAATCTGGAAATCCATGACCGGATGTCCAAAGCCCTGCTGGAGAAAGAGACCCTGGACAGTAGCGATATTGATGAAATAATGGCCGGTGGGAAAAATGCCCCGAATCCAGCCAGCGCAACTCTATCGTAGAGAAAGAGGATTGACAAAAGGACTCTAAAAGAATATAAGGCTATGAAAAATTTAGCGTTGCTTTGCTTTGCGAGTTAGCCCATGATTTGTCTATTTTAGGCAAAGTTTGGCTATGCAGGATAAACACCATCAAAATATAACGTGGACGACTCACGAATTAACAACAAATTGCCGGTGGCAAAAGAAGGTATCCCTTTTATAGTTATCAGTGGTGGTGTGACCTTCCTTTTTGTCTGCACTGGTTCCTTTCTCATCTCGATTCTTGCGGGCATTGTCCTTCTTTTTATCATCTTTTTTTTCAGGGACCCTAAACGCAGTCCGACCTCTGATTCCAGTGACGCAGTGCTGACACCTGCTGACGGCACAATATTAGAGGTCCTGCATCTCAAGGAGAGCAACAACCCTTTAGGGCAGCCATCAATCAAGATCAGCATCTTTATGTCGGTCTTCAATGTCCATGTAAACCGGATTCCCATAAGGGGCACTATCGAAAAAATCACATATCACCCTGGTAAATTCTTTTCCGCAAACTTAGATAAGGCCTCAAAACAAAACGAAAAAAACGAAATAGCCTTACAGACTCCTGACGCCAAAAAGATTGTTTTTGTACAGATTGCGGGTCTTATAGCAAGACGAATAGCATGCTGGGTCGAAAAAGGAGATCGTGTAAGCGCCGGCCAGAGATTCGGCCTTATAAGGTTTGGCTCCAGATTAGAGGTCTATCTGCCAGAAGGGAGTAAAACAACCATCCAGGTGCGTCAAAAGGTCAAGGCAGGTGAAACCGTCATAGGATACCTATAGGATTGATGATTGTTGATTTATGATTGTTGATTGAAAAACAAAAAAGTACCTGTCCAAGAAACCAAAAGTGTTTTCTTGAAGGCTATATCATGAAACCAAAGCGAAAAAAAACACCTAAGGGAACTGGAAAGAGGGGAATTTATATACTTCCCAACCTTTTCACCTCCGCCAGCCTATTTAGCGGCTTTTTTGCCATAATTGCCGCTATACAGGGGAGGTATGAAACCGCTGCGATTGCCATTCTCATATCATTCGTTCTTGACGGCCTCGATGGGAAGATAGCACGGCTTACCCATTCAACGAGCCAATTCGGAATCGAATATGATTCTTTATCGGATTTAGTTGCCTTCGGGGTTGCGCCAGGTATATTAGCCTTTCAATGGGCGCTGGAGCCATTCGGTCGGTTGGGATGGTTAGCCTGCTTTATGTATGTAATATGCGGCGCGTTGAGACTTGCTCGATTTAACGTGCAAAAAGACCATGTTGACCCGAACTTCTTCAAAGGGTTGCCTATCCCTGCAGCAGCGTGCTTTTTAGCTTCCCTGGTTCTCTTCACAACGGCCGTAGGGGGAC
>JAFDAP010000534.1 GCA_019313765.1 Deltaproteobacteria bacterium
GGCAAGGGAGAGGGAGAACGTTGAAGAAGCCTTTCCCGGCGATATTATAGGAATTTATAACCACGGCACAATCAAGATCGGTGATACCTTTTCGGAAAAAGAACCGCTGAAATTTATGGGTATCCCGAATTTTGCGCCCGACCATTTCCGAAGGGTCATACTGAAAAATCCGTTAAAGATAAAGCAACTTCAAAAAGGCCTGATACAGCTTGGGGAAGAAGGGGCTGTCCAGGTTTTCCGTCCGCTCACGGGCAACGAATACTTGTTAGGAGTAGTCGGTCTTCTTCAGTTTGATATTACAATGGCCAGGCTCAAGTCCGAATACGGAGTCGATGCTGTTTATGAACCGGTTGATTATAAAGTCGCCAGATGGGTTGATTGCGGCGATTCCAAAAAAATGGCCGAGTTTGAAAAGAAAAACAGCGCCTGTATGGCCAGGGATTCTGAAGGGACACTGGCATTCCTGACGACCAGTGAATGGGAGCTTGATTTCTACATGGAGAAGTGGCCGGATATCAGCTTTTACAAAACCCGTGAGATTGCGTAATTTCAGACTTCGTCATTCAGCTTGATAAAATGACTGTGAACCTTTAAATGTCGCGGAATTGCATGAAAATTGGACACAGGCATCCAGGTGTCAGGTTTCAGGTGTCAGGCCAGCGCGTGTGTTTTCACCCCTGACCCCTGACACCTGAAACCCGAAACCCCATATAGTGTCCAAAAATCGGACCTATTTTTTAGATCAAATAACGAGGTCTGGATTTAATAGACGATCAAAATAGTGAAAGAGACAACCTTATGAGAATAGGATTGATTGGTTTGCCCAACTCGGGAAAAACTACGATATTTAATGCCTTGACCAAACAGGAGGCCCCGGTTACTGCTTACGCAAACGCCAAAGCCGAACCGAATGTGGCGATAGTGGAGGTGGCCGATGACCGGATCCGTCGTCTTTCAGAAATGTACCAGCCTAAGAAAACGATCTTTTCCACTATCGAGTTCATTGATTTTGTGGGTGTAACAAAAGGATCGGCTAAAGAGGGGATCTTTTCCGGTCCGGATATGGGGTTGGTTAAGATTGCGGACGCCCTGGCCCTTGTGGTACGAAATTTTTCAGACGAACCTGAGTCCCTTTCGACACCGGTAAATGATATTGAAAAAATCATCGACGAGTTATTGATCTCAGATCTGATCATTGCGGAAAACAGGTTGGAGCGAATCGCTCATGCCTACATGCGAGGGAAAAAATCAAATGCCCTGCAAATGGAAGAGAAGGTGCTTCGGAGAATCGTCGACCATTTGAGCGAGAATAGGGTTATTAGCGATCTTGACCTTGACAAAGAGCAGGAAAAGATTGTGCGAGGGTTTCAATTTTTCACGCAAAAGCCGCTGACAATCATCCTCAACTCGGACGAATCCGGGTTTGGGAAGAATGGCGCCCTTTTGAGCGAGATTAAAAAGAAACACCGGGTCATCGAATTTGCTGGAAAATTTGAGATGGAATTATCCGCTCTGAATGATCCGGAAGAAGAGAAATTTTTTATGGCCGACATGGGCATTCAAGAATCGGCCCGGGATCGTTTGACCCGCCTGGCCTATGGGCTTGTGGGAAATATCAGCTTCTTTACCGTGGGATCTGACGAGGTGCGGGCATGGAATATTCATGAAGGGAATACTGCGCTTGACGCTGCCGGCACTATTCACTCGGACCTGGCCCGCGGATTCATACGCGCGGAATGCTTTACATATGATGATTTAATGGCATGCGGGTCCGAAAAGGCGGTTCGCGAAAAGGGCCGAATGAAATTAGAAGGGAAAAATTACCTGGTCCGGGATGGCAACATCCTGAGTATCAGGTTCAATGTTTAACCCCCTCTCCTAACCCCCGCCTTACCCAAACTGTAATAGTTCAGCCGTCTATTTTTTTGACAGGATTAACGGGATGGACTGGATTAGTTTTATCCTGTAAATCACAAGAAATATCCTGTTTTTGAGAAACTTTACTGTTAGCAATGACAGTTTCGTAAAAGGCATTTCAGCAGTCATTACTTCGCTACTCTCGAAATGACTGCATAAGAGACTTTTAACGAGGGTAGTAATATTGTTTGCATAATAAAAACTATATGAATTTGCCCAATTAGGGCCTGAAATGTCCGGAGAATATGTATTGTTTTAACACCGGATTATGATTAAGGATTCACAGGACAAAAAAATCTTGTTTATCCTGTAATCCCGTCTA
>JAFDAP010000535.1 GCA_019313765.1 Deltaproteobacteria bacterium
TGTAATATCCTTTGTTTTGTAACGCTTTTAACCCTAAAACGACGTTTACCACTCCGTCATTCCGTCCCGGATCGGAGTCCGGGATGACGGCCAAGCCGGAATCCAGTCAGAACGATCTGGATAATGGCTATTTTAATTCATGGCCATAGGTCGACTTCTGGATGCCGGATCAAGTCCGGCATGACAGAATTCAGATTAACCGGGGCGACAATCATAAATCTTAGAGTCTGCCCACCGCCGGTGTGGAAACACGTCCGAATTCCTTGATCGCATCGTTTATGGCCTGCATGTTTTCCGGCTTGACATCAGGCCAGATATCGCATCCGGGCCATACCGCATCCACGATACCGCATCCACGCCGGCATCAATGCATTTCTTGATCGCCTCTTGAATCTCTTCAACCGAGGCCTTGCTTGGCAGATTGAAACCGTCATAATCGCCGAAAAGAAGGATATCGTTACCGATTTTGCTGCGGCTTTCCGACAGGGTGTTCTTATGATCTACGCTGATAACCTCGGCTCCACAATCGTTCATGATCTCGATGATGAGGTCTGTTGAACCACAAATGTGGAGAATCTTAGGTGAATCCCATGCCTCAAATATCTTTCGCAATCTGGGCTGGATCATTTTTTTGAACATTTTGGGGCTGAGGAGATCCGCTCCGGTTCCCATTTCCCTCAGGCTAACGAAATCCGCACCGATCTCGCGGTAGTGCCGGCCCAGGTCAATGGTTAGATCCGCTATTTTGTCCAGAAGTGCTTCCACCTTTGCCTTTTCTTTATATGCCATTTTCATGAGCACATCCAGTTCCACCAATTGGCCGGCGAGAGTGAACGGTCCCAGAATCCAGGTGCCTATGGCGTGGGTTTTGCCGATCTTTTCCTTTAAGAGCTTTATGGCTCCATCTACGACCGGCATTCTTGCCCTCTCAAGATAATCCTTAGGGATGATGACCTCGTCAGGGGAGGACCACTTCTTGGGAATGGTTGGAAAAAGAATTCCTTCAGCGTTCTCATAGATACTCACTCCCAGACCGAAGGCCTCCGGAATAGTACACATATCATAGGGCACGACAGCCGCGTCAAAGTCAAACATTTCCATTGATTTTATTGCGGATTCGGCCATGTTTTCTGCTGTAAGATGAATCTGTGAAAAAGGTATGCCTATGCTGTCAATGGAAGGAACAGTTACCATTCCCTGCCCGCTGAAGCATGGCATGGTATCCACCGGTTTCCGGGCAAACAGTTTGAGGACTCTTTCTCTTGGCGTCATTGTTGTCATAATTCCACTCCTTGGTTTTTCAAAGTTTTTATTGGACTACATTCCCTTGAGCTGACCCACAAAGTCCGGAAAAAGCTTGTTCAGAGGATGGGTCTCCAATTCCGGGAGCTTTTTTGTCTCCGCAAAAGCATATGTGGCAGTAAAGGCATCAGCCATGGCAACTGCGGGAAAAAGCCTGGAGGCCCCTGCCATGGGCCCGGAAAAGATCATATCGTGATACATAAACGCAGCTAAAGACTCCAGACCTGCATCGACAGCAGACCAGCCCTTAAACCCCCACATCTCCCTGGCCTTTTTCCACATATATGAACCATTGGATGGCGCACTTGCGGTCGGAAAACCCCACTTTTCCTTGATCATGCGGTTGGCTACACTACAGAAGGCCGTGGCAGGGCCGTTCATGACCGAGGTATCCACAAAGATACTTTCAAACTCGGCCCCCACCTTCTTAATAACATCCAAAATTTTACGGGTACCTGCGATTCGGCCTGAAGGCATTTGATCGGCCATGTCAAAGGCCACAAGCAGTACATGCTTCACACCCATCTGGGAAATCTCGCGGATCTCCGTCTCAAGATCCTCTTCCCAAACCGTCAGGCTGTTATAGAACATTCGGTCTAAAAGACCTTTCTCCGCACAGTAGGCCGCCCCGGCTAACTTCGGCTTCATCTGCCAGGCATCTACGCAAAAGGGCATGTCGCTTACAGATGTCACAAAATCAACGTAAAGCTCGAACTCTTTAGCGGTATTGGCCACAATGTCTGCCATGCCCGGCACACCCGTCTCTGCCCAGAGCCTGTCCTGGGCCTTCAAAAGCTCCTCGGCCCTCTTTTCGTCAAACCCTTCCTTGCGCTTCCCTTCAAAAATCCTGTCCCCTTTTTGAAAAATGGAAGAACACACTACTGTGGGGTATTGACCTGGCTGGCCACCAAACTTCACACCTCCAATTTCACAAACCTTTTGTTCAGTTTCAAATACGAACAATGTAGTAACCTCCGCTCAGTGCAGTAAGGACAATTTGTATCTGCTCAATATTTGGGGGAACTCGAATTTATGCAGATATCTCTTTAATAACGACCGGCGTCCGTCGAGGCATGCGGATCTCTTTTCAAAGAGCCGCATAACCTTGCTGTGGCTCGAATCACGGCGGTCCTCTTTACAATTCGGCCCTGGACAGCTCTCCGAGGCGTAGGCTCTAC
>JAFDAP010000536.1 GCA_019313765.1 Deltaproteobacteria bacterium
CCTGGGGACCGGAATTCCTTTATGGTAAAGATGCCTTCCAATATTCAGGTAGGCGAGGTTTTCGCGCATTGCGGCAGGGTCCGTGGGAGGATTGGCCATGGCAATAATACCGGGTGTTGATGACGAAAAGGTAATACGCCGGAAAAGACGTTTGGAACCGTCTCCCTGAAGCGGCAGGTATTGTACCTGCTCTGTGGTTGCCCCTTTTTCTTTTAAAAAATCCAGGACAAAATTTTTGATATCGTTATCCATAAAAAATTCAAAATATTTCGTCAATCAGATCGTGTTCCACGTCTTTTGATGAAGTGACAATGCTGTCAATGATTTTTACACACTTTTTGACCTTCACCTTTTCCCAGATAATGGACCGGCACACTTCCACCCCCTGTTCCAGGACCGTTTCATTGCCTATGACGGCCCAATCCTTTAATGCGGCGGCACTGTTTATTCGACAGTCAGGGGAGCACAAAAAGGATTCTCCCTGTAATGCCTCTTTATTGGCAAGCACATAGCTTTCGATTGTGCCGATGTCCCGCCACTGATGCCCCGCGGATATGTAGGCTTTGGGCGGCTTCCCTTCCCGTATCAATTCCCGGTAGCAATGGATAATATTTGAAAAAATGCCTTCAGGAATATGGGCCATAATCTCAGGGTCAATTATGTGAATGCCGGTGAAAGCCAGCCTGTTGTCAAGGTTTTCCCCTGCAATGTGCGTAATGTTTTTTTGATCATCGATCTTTATCTGGTTGAAAGGGGGTTTGTCATGGAGGATCAGTGTGGCAAGGCTGCCCGAGCGTTCATGGGCCTCACAGGCCATGTGCAGGTTGATATTCGTCAGGACATCTCCGTTTATAACTATAAAAGGGGCCTTATCCCAGAAATCCTCTGTATTCTTAATACCCCCTCCCGTACCAAGAATGTTTGGTTCCACGCGAACGTCTATGTTTATACCGAACGGCCTGCCGCTATTCAGGTGTTCCGCAATCTGTTCGTAATGATGATGCGCATTGATCACAAGCTCACTGATGCCGTATTGTTTAAGATATTCGATTATCCGGTCAATAATCCGAACATTGCCTACGGGCATCAGGGCCTTTGGTGTATTTAAGGTAAGGGATCTCAACCTCGTTCCCAGACCCGCTGCAAGAATCATCGCTTTCATGGAACACCTTTTTTCATTGCAATTATCGGCCACTGATTATACATGCTTGGTGACCATTAGAAAACGGTCCAAACAAATATCAACCATATACCATACGCATTGAGCCATATCCAGAAACTTTGCGCGAAAACCTTAGCGGAGATACACCCCTTGCATTCCACACTTGATCTTTCGGAATTGAATGCCAAAATCGGCCAGCTTTTTATGTCAGGAATGCCGGGACCTCATTTGGATAAGGATACGGAGGCCCTGATACGGGACTATTGTCTTGGCGGCGTGATCCTGTTTAGCAGGAATATTGAAAATCCGCTTCAGTTGGCCACGCTCATAAATGATCTAAACGACGCGGCCATGAAATATCACGGCAAGGCCCTGTTTTTAGGCATTGACCAGGAAGGCGGGCGCGTGGCCAGGTTACAGGAGCCGTTTACCCTTTTCCCCGGGAACACTGCCATTGGAGAGGATAAAGACCCGGTAAAAAGGGCAGAAGAGTTTGCACGGGTCACGGCAAGAGAAATGCTGTTGACCGGGCTGAACATGAACCTGGCCCCGGTTGTGGATGTGCGGAGAGGGGAGCCTGAAAAGCATTTGGGGGGAAGGACATTCAGCGACAATCCCGAAACGGTCGCACTTCTCGGGCAGACGGTTATAAAGGGGCTTCAGGAAAAGGGTGTCATGGCCGTGGCCAAGCACTTCCCCGGCTTGGGCAGGACCTCGGTGGACCCGCATCATCATCTCCCTACGATCGAAGCTGACATAAAAGAGATAGAAAAGATCAATCTTAAGCCGTTCAAGTCGGCCATAGAATCGGGTGTTTCTGCCGTTATGACGTCCCACGCCATATACCCGGCCCTTGACCCTGATAATCCGGCCACGCTTTCGTACAAGATTGTCACAGGACTCCTGAGGGAAACCTTGGGCTTTCAGGGCCTCGTCATTACGGATGACCTGGAAATGGGCGCCATTGGAAAGAAGTGGGGTGTGCCTGCCGGCGCAACAGCCGCTTTTGAGGCAGGGGCCGATATCCTTTTGATATGCAAGGATCAGAACATGGTCCTTGAAAGCATAAAGA
>JAFDAP010000537.1 GCA_019313765.1 Deltaproteobacteria bacterium
CGTTGTTCACGAAAAGGGGCGTTTGCTCGTAGGGATCATTGGCCAATATCGGTATTGGACGTTAAGTCGCGCCCGTCTATGCGCTTTGGATATTCTGCGCCATCATCTTGATGCTTTCCCCATGAGGAAAAGCTGATGGCGGTCGGCTTTTTTACGCACGGCATAGAGTACACATTACCCCACCCGAAAATCCCACAACGTACCATCCTGCTTCTTTGCAAGGTCATCAAAAGGGCCTGGCAGCTACTATCAAAAATGCCGCCCTCTAACTTTATTCTAAAATCCGAAAATGAAGATACCATTACCCAGGTGCTGGTTGAAATCATTGAAAATCGTTTGCGAAAAAGCGGTGACGTTAATGGCTTCAATTGTGCTTTGTTCGGCAAGGTGACCCGGGAGCCAAAGATTACAAACGTAGACAAGAAACACCCCGACAAGATGCCTGATATTTTCTTCGATCTAAAGCGGGATCAATTGCCGATTCTTAGCGACCAGGATGGCCTCTTTGTGGAGTGTAAACCCGTTGACCATAAACACTCGATATTGTCCTACTACTGCAAAAAGGGACTCTTACGGTTCGTGAATGGAGACTATGCCTGGGCAATGCAGGATGCCCTGATGGTCGGGTATGTAAAGGAGCCTTATTCATTTAAAAAGCTCGCTACTGTTCTTGATAATGGTAAAAAGAGCGCCACCCTGAAGACGACTAACCATTCTGCAGTTGATGAATATACGATCTATTGTTCAAGCCATAATAGGGATTTTGAGTGGCCGGAAAACCGTGGACACGCTTGCCCGATATCGGTAGCACACCTTTGGCTACCACTGTAACTTCAAGTTCAAATGAAAAAAAATTTAAAGAACATTCCAATTGGATTACGTGCTGAAAAAGCCCTGAAAAAGGCTGTTGCCGATGCAATTGCAGATCACAAACGTTCCGGTGATTCTATCGTTATCTGGCGGGATGGAAAAGTAGTAAAAATACCTGCGGATCAAATCGAAATCCGTGAAGATCAGGCCGAATACGAATCAAAGTAACTGTTACCCAAGCTGAGCGTTTTAAATTTAGGAATGAATAAATTTAATTATATTTTCAAGCATGAAAATGGTGTCAAATCTAGTATTGTGAATAAAACTCAACTGTAATTCAAAATTCAAGATTTGACAGTAATCATTCTTCGCTAACAATTCACTAGTCTGTGACCGGGGTCAAACCTTGATCATTGATTAAAAGAGGGGGCATGGATCAGGGGCAAAGTAGTATTTGCCTGGCGGGGCTTTCGGGCGGGGACTTTCGGGACGCCCCTCAAATTATAAGTTTCTATGTTATCTGAAGTGTGATAGGGTTCTGGCATGCCGCGTAAAGCCCGTATTGATGCTCTTGGCGCCCTTCATCATATTATTGTAAGAGGCATTGAGCGAAGAAAGATATTTAAAGATGACACCGACAGAAATAATTTTTTGGATCGGCTGGGAAAGGTACTCTCAGAAACCAACACAAAATGTTTTGCATGGGCTTTGATTCCCAATCACTTTCACCTTTTAATGCGCACCGGAGCTTGTCCGCTTTCCACTGTTATGCGCAGGCTGCTGACCGGCCATGCAATGTACTTTAACCGCCGACATCGTCGAAGCGGCCGGCTTTTTCAGAACCGTTACAAATCAATTCTCTGCCAGGAAGATACATATTTACTTGAACTCGTAAGGTATATTCACCTTAATCCGGTCCGGTCCGGGCTTGTTACTGACATAAAAGCGCTCGATAAAAATCCTTTTTGCGGACACGCAGTTATCATGGGGAAAAAGAAAAAGGATTGGCAAGATGATGCTTATGTTCTGAAACTATTCGATACCAAGAGATCAACTGCACGACGCCGTTACAAAATATTTGTTCAGAAAAGTATTCAGGAAGGCAAGCGCCCTGAACTCACCGGAGGCGGACTCATCCGCAGCAGCGGCGGCTGGTCTGTCATAAAGTCTCTTCGGCGGGCAAACATTCACTTTAAAAGTGACGAGCGTGTGCTTGGCGATTCAGATTTCGTTGAGAGGGTATTAAAAGTTGCCGATGAGTCTCTTGAACGCAAATATCAACTTAAGTCGCAAGGCTACGATATAAATAGACTTGCTGATAGAGTGGCTGAGATTTTTTCCATTAGACCGGAAGAGATATTTCAGCCTGGAAAGCAACCGCTAAAAGTCAAAGCCAGAAGCCTTTTCTGTTACTGGGCGGTTAG
>JAFDAP010000538.1 GCA_019313765.1 Deltaproteobacteria bacterium
TCTCGTCAATTTAATTCGTCCCAAAACAGGGGAAGATATGGCCAATGAACCTGTGAGCGATGAGGAAATGAAAGAAGAATTAGAGCAACTCACCTTAGAAGAATTTCTGGAATTACTGTAGTAGGGGCGCCATCGCCATGACCGAGTTGCGGGTTGCGAGTTGCGGGTTTTTTAACCCGTAACGTGTAACCCGCAACCCGTCAACCATAAAGCTACATACTATACCTTTTAGATTCAAATATCACTGACAGGTAAAAATCCTGGCCCAGCCTCCGGCCCATAGGACCTACGGCCCGGGGGGAGGACCAGGCTTTGGTTACACCCCCTAAGGGTTAGACAGTTTTCGCTATTCGGTTGCGCGGCTCGTTTCGTCTTTCGTCTGTCGGTTTAGGGTTTTTTTACCGAAAACCGCTTTACGAATACCGATACGAGCGTCACAACCTCAACCGTATACCGAATAACATAGAGCTTTCTGAAATCATTAAGGCAAAGCCCACTGACTCTGACCCCGCCCATCGAAGATCCCGTTACGCGGGGGAGGACGGGGTTTTCCAAGTTCCAATAAACCGGTAATTACCAATTTCCTGTTACAAATACTTCTTCACCTCTTCGGTCAGGGCCGGAACCACGTCAAACAGATCGGCCACAACACCGTAGTCGGCCCTCTGGAATATGGGGGCATCCTCATCCTTATTAATGGCGACAATCACCTTTGATGTGCTCATGCCCGCCAAATGCTGAATCGCCCCTGAGATACCGCAGGCAACATACAGGTTCGGGGAGACTACCTTTCCCGTCTGCCCTACCTGGTCCGAATGGGGTCTCCATCCGGCATCCACTGCCGAACGGGAGGCGCCCACGGTGGCCCCGATCAGTTCGGCCAATTCTTCTAAAATATTGTAGTTCTCGGGGCCCTTCATGCCCCTGCCGCCGGAAACAATCTTGTCGGCCTCTGTCAGGTCAATCTTGCCGCTCTCATCCTTTAGTACCTCCACAACCTTTGTCTTGAGAGCGCTATCGTCAAGGCTGAAAGAAGCATCAATGATCTCTGCCGACATTGATGTATCCGGTTCGTTTATGTCCATCAGCTTGGGCCTGGCAGTGGCCATTTGCGGCCAACTGTTTTCAAAAGTCACCCTGGCATATGCCTTGCCCGCATAAATGGGTCTGGTTGCAACAAGATTACCGTCCTCGATTGCAAAGGCCGTGCAGTCCTGGGCCATGCCGATATCCAAACTGCCGCATAATCTTGCAGACAGGTCTTTTCCCTGAACAGACGCGCTTATCAATAATATGGCCGGATCATTGGCCTTGACAATATCCGTAATAACAGCCACATAGGCGTCTGTGGTATAGGGTTCCAGCTTAGCATCATCGGCCACCAGGACCCTATCGGCCCCGTAATGCCCTAACTCGGCGGCCTTGTCCTTAATATTGGAGCCAAGCAGTACGACCGTCAATTCTTGGCCTAATGCATCAGCCAGGCGCCTTCCTTCACTGACAATTTCATAGGTAACTTTCCGGATATCTCCGTCTCTTTGCTCAGCTATTGTCCAAACTCCCTGTGCCATATCTCATCTCCTTATGTTTAAACATTTCGGGATTTCTACTATCTATTAAAATCATGTATTCTGCGATTTACATGGAAAAATGGAATAGTGGAATTATGGAATAATGGGTTTCAAAAACGGAATAGATCTTATCTTTATTCTCTGTACCCATCAATACCAATATTCCAGTGTTCCAATGTTCCAATCAAAGAACCTTTGCCTCATCATGAAGCAACTTTGCCAGTTCAGCCGCCTTTTCCTGCGGTGTTTCTCCTTCAACGATCTTTCCTTCTCCCCTGGCCGGGGGCGGCGTAAGCTCAACGATCTTCACCTTCCTTGCACCTTCGCCAAATTCCGCCGTATCCAACCCCAGATCAGACAGTGTCTTCTCCTCCATGGGCTTTTTCTTGGCCTTCATGATCCCGGGCAGTGAGGCATATCTCGGTTCGTTCAGTCCTTTTTGAGCAGTTATGAGGGCTGGCAGGCTCGATTCGATGATGAGATTTTCGCCTTCGATCGGCCTGGTAACCTTTACGGACTTTCCGTCTTCGGCCACTTCTACTTTTACGATTATTGACATTTGCGGAATTCCCAAAAGCGCTGCAAGGGATGCCCCGACAACGCCCATGTCATCATCCACGCCTCGCTGGCCCGCAAAAATCAGGTCATACTCCAGTTCTTTT
>JAFDAP010000539.1 GCA_019313765.1 Deltaproteobacteria bacterium
CCAGAATGTGAAAAATGACAGTATCAGCAGGCCAAGTACGGTTCCCGCGAGGTCCGAGAGGAAATCTATGATATGTGCCGATCGGCCTTGGATGAATAACTGGAGCCACTCGTCGAAAGCGCCGTACCAGACCATAAGTGCGAGAGTCAGCCATGGTTTTGCTTTTCGCCAGTCGGCTTTTTTGTAGGGGCTGATTGCGAACCACCATAGAAAGACCAATAGAAGATATGCGAGCAGGTGCATGGTTTTGTCGGACATTCCGGATTTTCTTGCCATGTCCGGTACCGGCATATGTGTTAAGATAAATATTGCCGGCCAGTAAATCAGCAGGGCGGTGAGAACGTATTTGTGCCTTCTTAGCATGGTCATATAGCAAATCCTGAAAATATTTGAGTATATCGGCAAAATGAGGGTTGTGCAATAGCACGGTAAGGTAAAACAAAGATTGAAAAATTGGGTTTGGTTGGGTTTGGATTGGGTTTGGTTTGGGTTTGGATCGGGTTTGGATTGGGTTCGGATTGGGTTTGGATTTTTTGTGTTTATTTGGACAATTGTCATTGTAACTCCTTATCATAGCAACTGTTACAGTCAGTCGGCTCGTCTGAAAATTGGGTTTGGATCGCATAATTAATAGTATTCCATATACGCGGGGATTTCCTGTTGGATATGTACAAGATGAACTATATCGGCGGCGGATAGGTAGAGTTTTTTTAGTGAGGAATGGGACAAATAGGACGGATGAGACGGATGGTTTAGGGGGAAGGGGGGAGGATCGGTCTGAGCGGGCGGGGGATCCGCCTGTGGCGGTGTGGGGTCCGCCTGCGGTGGACTGCCTGCGGGGGATTAGATTATCAGTGAGCGTTTTCATTGTTTTTGGTCTCGGTTTATAAGCTCTTGCTTTTGGGCGCGAATAATGCAGCGCCCCCACCCTTGCACAAACTTGCGTGTTTCATGCGAAATTGGGGGGTGAAAAATTTTGCAAAATGATGTAAGCCCCTGTGCGGCAAGGAGATAAATTTTTTTATTTTTTTGGTCCGTAGCAAAATAGTGCAAGCGCGAATCATGCTATGTGGCTAATTCCAAGTTAGTTTAACAGCAACCCCGCCCAGAGGACGGGGTTAATCATTCGCATGCGGGCCTGCGATTAAGGGGGGGGAATGCGAAAAAAAAGCGAAAAATGCGCACAAAGATACCTGGCAGGGCCAAAAAAGAACGCAGATAGATGGTTAATTGAAGAATATAAAATCACGATGCGGTGGAATTTATATATTGATGATTATGGATGGGGATGTTATGATTGAAAGCAGAAAGTGTTAGATGTAAGGGCCAAACAACGGTGTCTGAGCCTTTTAGTTATCTCACTGAATTTATTAAAACTCTGAGTTTATTAAATTGAAGAAAGGAGGCGACGTGCCTACTCGACAGCTATATCTAACTTCTTGCGTCTTGTTGTTATTTGCCTGGTCCTGTGCAAATGCGCAATCTCATGATTGGTATTCGCAAGGGAGTTTTGCGCCCAAATCAAGGATAGCCATTACTTTAACTAACGATTTACCGGTAGAACGCATAAAGTGCCCTGTGATCATTTCGAGGGCTGATTTCCCCATGCCCGATGTCCATGCAATTTGGGTGACCGTAGTTGATCCATCATTACCGCCGGCGAAAGCTCCTTCGAGGGAGCTGTTGGTCAGGCAAGGCGGACATCAACTGCGGGAAGAAAAAAATGGACATGCCGTATTTCATCAATTAGACGACCTGGACAAAGACGGTATTTGGGATGAGTTGTTTTTCCAGACCGATATACAGGCCAAAGGTTCAAAAACCGTTTACGTTTATATAGGTCAAAATACCAGAGGGTGGAACAAGCATGGCACCCACGCTAATATCGGCAGTTATTGCCGGCATCAAATGCCCTTCTGGGAGTCGGAAAGTGTAGGATGGAAAATATGGTTTGCCAACTGCGTAGATGTTTATGCGAAACGTAGCCCGGTGTTAATGTCGAACAGACTGTATATGGACAACCTCGACGGCTACGGTGTTTCACATTTAAACAGAGACTATGGCTCTGATATTCAGTCTGTGGCTGGCACGTTTGGCGGTGGCGCCATTTGCCTTTTTGAACATCGGGACATCCCGGAAAAGGTATCCCTGCCTCGGTTTACTCCGGCCCAGAAAGAATTCGGATTGTCAAAGCTATGGAATGCCGGCCAGATTAGTGATACCCGGTATGCG
>JAFDAP010000540.1 GCA_019313765.1 Deltaproteobacteria bacterium
CGAAGCCATTCTCGGAGAGCCTCCTAGGCTAAAACCGGGCTCGCTGACAGAACCGGCAAAACATTTTGGCTTATCCCTGCGAATTTACTTTTTTCAAATGTCGCGCAGGGCTTTAGCCCTGCATCTCAATGGCAGAGCTAAAGCTCTGCACTACATGGCAAAGCTAAAGCTCTGCACTACATGGCAAAGCTAAAGCTCTGCACTACATGGCAGAGCCAAAGCTCTGCACTACATGGCAGGGCCAAAGCTCTGCACTACATGGCAGGGCCAAAGCTCTGCACTACAAGTTCGCACCAAAGATGCGATACGTTCACCGCCATGAACAAATCACAAATCCCCGAATTCGTTACATTCATTCTGAACAGGCTTAAACACGCCGGCCACCACGCATACATCGTGGGCGGGGCCCTGCGTGATTCCTGTCTCAAACGCCCCATAACCGACTGGGATGTGGCAACAACGGCCACACCCTCGGAAATCAAGACCATCTTTCACGAAACAAGGCTTTTTGCACTCAAACACGACACGGTAACCCTTGTGGATTCGGGTAGTCACTTCGAGGTGACCACGTTCAGGGGGGGAAAAAACAATATCGAGGAAGACTTAGGCCACCGTGATTTTACAATCAACGCCATGGCATATGATCACGAAACCGGCGAGACCCTTGATCTCCACGGCGGAATAGCAGATATCAAACGAAAAATCGTGAGAGCGGTAGGAGACCCGGACGCACGATTCAGGGAAGACCCTCTTCGTCTCTTGCGGACCGTGAGGCTTGCCACTGAGCTCAAATTTAGCATAGAGCCGGAGACTCTGAATACACTCACCCGCATGGCCTCCCTGCTCCGGCCGGTTGCGGCCGAGCGCATCAGGGAAGAACTGATGAAAATCCTCATGAGCCCCAAACCTTCCACTGGGTTCAACTTGATGGTCAGGACAGGGCTCCTTACTCATTTTCTCCCGGAACTCCTCGAAGGATACGGAATGAGGCAGAATGCCTATCACCGATATACGGTTTTCAGACATATCATGGAAACCCTTGACAGGGTAGAACCAGCCCCCGTCCTGAGACTTACGGCCCTTTTCCACGATATTGCCAAACCCCGTGTGAAGGAAAAATGCGACGGCAAATGGCGATTTTTGGGTCATGAAAAGGCAAGCGCCCTTCTTTCCGGAGAAATCATGGACAGGCTTAAGTTCAGTAAAGACATGATCCGTAAAGTGACAAACATTATCGCCAACCACATGATCGGCTATAACACAGGGTGGACCGACGGGGCGGTCAGACGCCTTATCCGCCGGATGGGGAAGGAAGATATAATGGCCCTTATCGAATTCCGCCGGGCCGATATAGTTGCGCACGGCCTGGATGACAAAAAACCGGATCTTCTTGACGAGCTTGAAAAGAGAATAATGGAACAACTAAACTGTCCCATTGCAACCACAACGAAGGACCTTGCCATAGACGGCTACAAGGTAATGGATTTATTGGGTATCTCACCAGGACCTGAAGTAGGGAGAATCTTGAAACAATTAATTGAAAAGGTCACTGATCATCCCGAAATGAACAATCAAGAAAGCCTGTTGGGTCTTTTGGAGCAGATGAAAAGGGCCTGATAAAGACCCTTCCCTTATCTTCTTGACCATCCAGGACCTTTTCTCTATACTCCCTTGACCAAAAGTGGAAACCGATGTGATCCTGTAAAAAGACCTGTGGAGAAACATGGAAAAATATCTTAATTTACCCTGTGCCAAAATAGCATTTATCATCATTTTCTTACTAATAGGCGCCGGCTGTGCCGGTGAATACGCTTACGTCACACCTGATAATAAACCTTTGACGGGAAATACAGTTGCAGAGGAAGAAAATACCGCGCCGGGCAAAACCGAGGGAATAGCAACCTTATTCCCACCAGAATCTTTAGAAAAGCCCCACCCTACCCCAAAACCCGGCCCCCGGGAAAAGACTGACCAGCAAAGGCTTGATTCGGCCCTCGAATTCTGCCAGGCATCCAACGACTTCTGGGAGCAGGGGGATCTTGACAATGCCATTGACGCACTTGACCAGGCATATTCCCTTATACTGAAAATCAGCCCTGACCAGATCCCGGAGATACTCCGGCAGAGGGATGATTTGCGCGTTACCATATCAAAACGGATAATAGAGGTCTATTCCTCCAGGTTTACGGTGGCAAACGGCATTCATAAGGTTATCCCTCTTGAAATGAACAG
>JAFDAP010000541.1 GCA_019313765.1 Deltaproteobacteria bacterium
GGACAAGACATTGTTTGGATTTTCGAATTTTGGTCACCTGTCCGCCGTAATACTATGGAGGGTGGATTGGAATTTGTTTGATATTTGGGATTTGATATTTGGAATTTCAATAAGTCAATGAAACTCCAACAAAGCAAGTCCCCTCTGCGGATAACCAAAGCCTGGTCCTCTTGACCAGGATTTTTACCATGTCCGGGCTGAAGAACTCTATACTATTTTCTGCAATATGTGCCTAAGCCTGTCCCTGATGCCTCTCAGCATTTTTTCCGGGCCGCTGCGATATCTGTAAAACTCTCTTTCTTTTTGGGTTACTGCCCCGGGAGTGTGACGCAGCTTCATTTTGATGATGGCTACATAGTCGTCGCTGAGGAATCTCCTGTAAATAAGATTCAGTGGAAATAGCCCGAACTCCTTCTCGGAAATCGATGCGCTCCAGTCGATGATGTAAGGGAGTCCATCATTACCTAAAAGCGTATTGGGGGCCCGCTTTAAGTCACAATGGGCCAGCCCCCTTTTATGGAATCCTGCCACAAGGTCTTTCAAGGCATCAAAAAACGCCTGAGGGATCTCCATCCTATCTTCAAGCTCTTCCAAATTCCTGCCAGGTATCTCTTCCAATACCAAAGCAAGGCCGTCAATGACCCGATACAGACTCGGGATTCCCTTGAGATTCTTCATTTTTCTGCATGCCTTGCTCTCTCTCCACACTAAAAAGCGTCCCACAGAATTTCGAAACAGAAATTTGCTCGTGCTGTAGTCTTTTACAACGGCCCGCACACCATTTTCCTCCACGATCCAGATCGTGGGCCTTGTGCTGGAAGGTTTTCTGAGTATCCCGCAATGTATTTTTGGAAGTTCTGAGAGTTTTAAAGAATCAAACATGATATAGCCGCACCCCGGTTAAATAAAACCACAAAGGCATTTAACGGGGCAAGAAAAGTCCCGCCCTACGTCCCATAGCCGTAAGGCTGTCATATTTCAGTCAGAATATTTAAAGTACGCCGCGCATGTACCTTCACTGGAAACCATACAGGCTCCGATGGGATTGCGCGGCGAGCAGACATTCCGGAAAAGCTTGCAGTCCACAGGCCTGGCAGCTCCCCTGAGAATGTCCGCACAGAGGCACCCCGGAGGCTCCTTTGCCGGCGGGACCTCAAGATCAAAACGGACCTTAGCATCGTGGGCCGCATAATCCCGCCTTATGGCAAGGCCGCTTCCCGGGATTATTCCAAGCCCGCGCCAGGGAGAATCACAGGGTACAAAAACTTCATCCATAATCCGCAGGGCGCCTGGATTTCCATTTGCAGTAACCCCCCTTGTATACTGGATTTCAACTGCGGCACGATCGTCCTCTATCTGCTCTATCAGCATCAGAATTCCCTGAAGAATATCAATGGGCTCAAACCCAACCACGACACAGGGAATATGGTACCGGGTTACAACTGTTTCATAGGACGAAGTACCTATAATGGTGGTAACATGACCGGGGCAAATAAAACCGTCAATACCAAGATCACCGCCGGAGAGCAGGGCGTCCATGGCCGGGGGAAGAAGCTTATGCGCCGACAGGACCGAGAAATTGTCCTGGTGGTTTTGATGGGCGGTCCTGATAGAAGCGGCAATTGTTGGAGCCGTGGTCTCGAACCCGATCCCCAAGAAAACCGTTTCCCGGTCAGGGTTTTCCCGGGCGATCCTGAGTGCGTCAGAGGTGGAGTAGACCATCCGGACATCCGCTCCTTTGGCTTTCTCGGCATCGAGGGATGAGTCTGTCCCGGGGACTCGTAGCATGTCACCAAAGGTCGTGACAATGACTCCAGGCGTTCTTGCCAATTTCGCAGACCGGTCTATTTCCTCCATGGCGGTGACGCAGACCGGACAGCCAGGTCCTGAAACTAATTCAATGTTATCCGGCAGCAGGCTGCGGATTCCGTGTTTGAAAATTGCCATGGTATGGGTACCGCAGATCTCCATGAGTCTAACGGGTTTTTTTGAGATATCCTTGATTTTGTGCGATAGAACCCGGGCGATGTCTCCGTCCCGATATTCATCGATGTATTTCACGGCCATTCTCCCCATATTCCCATAGCCGTCAGGCTAAGGATATTCAAAGCGGAATACTAAATCACAAATAACAAATCACAAATAACAAACAAATCACAATTACCAAAATTCGAAATAACAAACAGGAAAAAGATGAACATCGAACATCGAACTCTCAACAT
>JAFDAP010000542.1 GCA_019313765.1 Deltaproteobacteria bacterium
CCTTCATTTGACGGCAGTATGCCGTCACCAATCAAAAATGCGGTTGCACGGGCATGATCGGCAATGACCCTGAATGCCACATCCTGTTTTTTGTCTTGCGCGTATTTTTTTGCGGAGAGGTCTTCTATATAACAGATCAGGTCTTTGAACAGATCAGAGTCATAATTTGTGCTCACCCCCTGAACCACTGCACACAGTCTCTCGAGACCCATGCCCGTGTCAATGTTCGGTTTGGGCAGCGGCGTCAGCTTCCCGTCCGCACCCCGGTCAAACTGGGTAAAGACAAGGTTCCATATTTCGAGATACCGATCGCAGTCACATCCCGGCGCGCAGTCCGGCCTGCCACATCCCAGAGACGGGCCCTGATCGACATGGATTTCAGAGCAGGGACCGCAGGGGCCCGTATCTCCCATGGCCCAGAAGTTATCCTTTGCACCTAAGCGCAAGATTCTTTCAGTGGGAATCCCTATTTTGTCCTCCCATAACCTGTATGCCTCGTCATCGTCCCGGTAAACAGAGACATGTAACCTGTCTTCGGGCAGGGCATACACCTCGGTAAGCAATTCCCATGCCCGAATTATGGCCTCTTCTTTGAAGTAGTCGCCAAAGGAAAAATTCCCGAGCATTTCAAAAAAGGTATGATGCCTGGGCGTGTAGCCTACATTTTCAAGGTCATTGTGCTTACCTCCTGCCCGCACGCACTTCTGGGATGAGGCGGCCCTGGTATAGCCCCTTTTTTCCTCCCCAAGAAAAAGCCTCTTAAACGGGACCATCCCCGCATTGGTAAACAACAGGGTGGGATCATCCTTGGGAATCAGTGAAGCGCTCTCCACAATTTCATGGCCGTGCGCCTTGAAGTAGTCCAAAAATTTCTGTCTGATCTCTCTGGAATTCATTGTCGTATCCGTATGTTTGGTAATTTATTCTTACATTGAAAACCTGGTCCTCCCTCCGGGCCGTAGGCTGGGCCAGGATTTTTACTTCTCCTCCTGGCCCTCGCCGCTTTCTTCCTTTATTTTTTTGAGCCCGGTCTTTTCGCGGACAAGATCGGCTATCTTATCCCTGATATCGGTGTTTTCGGCCAAAAAACGCTTCACATTTTGCCTGCCCTGGCCGATTCTCTCATCTCCGAAAGAGTACCATGCACCGCTTTTTTCAACAATGCCAAGGGAAGCCCCAAGATCGAGTATATCACCCTCCTTGGAGATTCCTTCCCCGTAAATGATATCAAACTCTGCATCCTTAAAAGGTGGAGCGATCTTGTTTTTTACCACCTTGACCCTGGTCCTGTTACCCACGATCTGGTCGCCCTCTTTAATGGCTCCGATCCTTCGAATATCCAGGCGCTGGGTAGCGTAGAATTTGAGGGCATTTCCGCCAGTGGTGGTCTCGGGATTACCGAACATGACGCCGATTTTCATCCTGATCTGGTTGATAAATATGACGCAGGTCATGGATTTGCTAATGGCTGCCGTGAGCTTCCTCATGGCCTGGGACATAAGCCTGGCCTGCAAGCCCACATGGTGGTCGCCCATTTCCCCTTCAATCTCCGCCCTTGGTACGAGCGCGGCCACGGAATCAATGATCAGGACATCAATGGCGCCGCTCCTGACTAAGATTTCCGTGATATCCAATGCCTGCTCCCCGGTATCGGGCTGGGATACTAAGAGGTTGTCCACGTCCACGCCTAATTTCCTGGCATAGCCCACGTCAAGGGCATGCTCGGCATCTACAAAGGCGACCATGCCGTCCTTTGCCTGGGCCTCGGCAGCGACATGAAGGGCTAAGGTGGTCTTTCCCGAGGACTCGGGCCCATATATCTCAATGACCCTTCCCCTTGGAACACCACCAATCCCGAGCGCAACATCCAAGGCAAGAGATCCCGTGGAGATGGCTGGAACGTCTACGATCTTCTCATCTCCCATTTTCATGATGGAACCCCGGCCAAATTGTCTCTCTATCTGAGAAATGGCCTGTTCGACTGCACCGTCTCTATCCATAGGTCTCTCCTCCTTTTCATGATGGAACCCCGGCCAAATTGTCTCTCTATCTGAGAAATGGCCTGTTCGACTGCACCGTCTCTATCCATAGGTCTCTCCTCCACCAATCTAGGTTAATTTACGTCTCAAAATTGTACAACTTTTTGGAATCAAGTATATTTGTTAAGGCCTGATAGTTTTGCCTCACATATGGAATAATGGAATATCGAACGTGGGAGGTTTCAGGTGTCAGGGGCGTAGCCCCTAAGAGGCCACGCATTCAGCCTGGTATAGACGGCCCCGCCCGGCTTCAAATCACTCTTGAACAAAACCAGTTCATTAAGGGCGCATGTGGGGCTTGTCAGGTCCTGATACCGTGACAAAAGCTCATCCAGATCTGAACCGGTTCTCGCACCCTTTCTGAATCTTCCAAAGGTCAGGTGGGGCTTGAATCGTCGCCTTTCCTGCTTGATGCCAAAAGGTTCCAGATCTTTCTGCAATTCATCCCTGAAACGGGACATCCTCTCAAGATCACCATTTAGCCTGGTCCACAGGACTCTCGGGTTTCGTTTGCTGCCAAAAACCCCTGTACCATTTAAAGAGACATTAAAAGGCCCATACCTGCGGCATACATCTGCCGTTGCCCGGCCTATCGGTTTGAGGTCCTCCTCGCGCACATTCCCCATAAAGACCATTGTCAGGTGTATGTTGCCCGGCTTGACCCATCGCACGTTAAGGGGAGTATTTTTCATATCCCCGGATGCATTAGAAATAACGGCCATGATCTCGGGGGGCAGCTCAAATGCCAGGAAGGAACGGATCTCCATTGAGGTACCTTCTAACATAGTCCAGGGCCATCATTGAAGTATTTAATTTTACCTGGCGCCGGTTTCCCCAGAAGCGATATTTCCCTGAAAAAATATCATTACCGGCGGCCAATCCCACATGAACCGTTCCAACTGGTTTTTCCTTAGTGCCCCCGTCGGGTCCGGCAATGCCGGTTACGGCTAAGGCCAGATCGGTTCTGCTGTTTTCCCTCATACCAAGGGTCATTTCTTTTACCGTCCTGTCACTGACCGCACCGTATGTTTCAAGGGTTTCAGGGCGGACATGAAGGAGGTCTATCTTGGATTGATTGCTGTATACTATTACCCCACCTAAAAAATATATTGAACTGCCGGGCACATTCGTCAGCCTGTGCCCGACGAGCCCGCCTGTACAGGATTCGGCAACAGAGATGGTCATGTTTTTTTCCATAAGCATTCGGCCAACCACCTCTTCCATGCTCTCATTTTCCGCTGCAAAAATATAAGGCCCCACGAGGCGTCTGATCTCCCCTTCAACCCGGTCCAGTTCCTTAACGACCGCCGGTTCGCCCTCGCCGCGCAGGCTCAAGGTAATGTGGTTTTCAGGGAAGTGGGGATAAAATCCAAAGACGATATCTCCCGTCTTCCCCTGCAGTTCCTTGAATATCCCAGCAATTCTCGGCTCGTCAAGACCGTAAAGCTTCAGAATCCGTTGTCTCATAACAGGAAGTGTCTTATAAAGACTGAGGATTTCCGGAAGTACGAACTTATCCATGAAATAACGCATTTGATCAGGGACCCCGGGGAGAAAATAGAGACGAACCTCATTTTCCACAAGTGAAAAACCGCAGGCCGTACCCTCGGGATTCAGCATCTTTGCGCCTTCCGGCATCCACGCCATTTTTTCAAGGGGGGGTGTTATCTCGATTCCCCTTGCCTTGGCGTGCCCCTTTATCTTCTCGAACATCTGTTTATCTAAACAAAGGGACCTGTTCAGGGCCTTGGCAACAATTTCATTGATAATGTCATCGTCGGTAGAGCCAAGGCCACCGGTTACTATCACAAAGCGGGAGGCTTCCACTGCCTTTTTCAGTGCCTCGGAGACCATATCAACGTCGTCTCCCACGGTCGTAATCCGGGTCACACGCAGTCCCGAGGCCGTAAGCCTTCCGGCAGCATACCATGAATTCAGGTCCTGGGTCTTACCCGAAGTCAGTTCATTCCCTGTTGTAATAATTTCACCGTACATTTATTTGATATTATTTAAGAAAAAAGAGGATTATCAATACACTAGCATATGCATACAAACCTGCCACCAGGTCATCAATGACTATCCCGAAGCCGCCCTTTAGCCTTTCCAGCCTTTTTATTGGATAGGGCTTCAGGATATCGAAGAAACGGAACAGTATAAAGCCCA
>JAFDAP010000543.1 GCA_019313765.1 Deltaproteobacteria bacterium
ACCCAGTTCAGCCTGTATTTTAGTGATCTTTATGAATTTAATGCCTTTGATACTGCTATTGACCTGGCTTCCAGGTTGCTCCAGTCGATAGGCATTACCTCGATCATACTGGCGGTCATATATTTTATTTGGCCGGATATGAATATCGGAAGGTGGATCTTTTTTGCAAGCCTGATTCTTCTGCTGTTTTTTCTGGTTTCCTGGCGTTTTCTTTATTCCATTATTATCCGGAGGAAATTCTTTACAGAAAAAGCCCTTGTTATTGGCTCCGGTGAATTGACCCGCGACATAATGAATGAAATGGCTGGAAGAAAGGATCTCGGTTATGACGTTTGTGCCGTGATTGCAAATGATAAGGGTCAGATTAATAAAGACCAGTTCAAAGGCATGTCTATTCAATACGGTTTTGATAATATTTGTGATTTTGCGGAAGCTGAAGATGTGAGCAGTGTGATCGTTGCCCTGGATGAGAAACGCGGTATTCTACCATATAAGGAACTCTTGAACTGTAAAATGAAGGGCATAAACATCATTGACGGGGAGAGTTTCTATGAAAGGATCACGCAGAAACTTTTAGTGGAGAAAATTAATCCAAGCTGGCTTATCTTTTCTGATGGATTTGTAAAGTCGAAAATTACCAGGGTCACGAAGAGACTGGTCGGTTTAATCCTGTCTGCCATTATGTTGATTATGCTTTCACCCCTTATGATTCTTACCGCTGTGGCAATTAAGTTAAATTCACGGGGCCCTGTTTTTTTCTCTCAGGAAAGGGTTGGTGAAAATGGAGAGATATTTGTCCTGTACAAATTCCGTTCCATGAGAGCGGATGCCGAAAAAGAATCCGGACCTGTATGGGCTACTAAGAACGATTCCAGGATTACAGGGGTGGGGAAAATTATAAGAAAGCTTCGGATTGATGAGCTGCCACAGTTGTGGGATGTCTTTAATGGGGATATGAGTTTTGTGGGTCCCAGGCCGGAACGACAGTTTTTTGTGGAGAAACTCAAAAAAACTGTTCCTTTCTATAATGAAAGGTTCAGCGTAAAACCGGGTGTTACAGGATGGGCCCAGATCAAATATCCATATGGTTCGTCTGAACAGGACGCACTCGAAAAACTGAAATACGACCTCTATTACATCAAAAATATGTCTATTTTTATGGATTTTGTTATTATCTTCCATACTGTAAAAATCGTGCTTTTGGGCAGAGGGTCGAGGTAACTAAAAAAAGGAGACCCCAGTGAAATACGCTTCGCTCTCCTTCGGAATTTCACGGGGCCCCGATAGCGGGATCGAGCGAAAGTTTTGAGGGCAAGTCGAAGATCCCGGACTTTGTGAGCGGGGGCGACAAGGCCAAAACGGCCGTAGGCGTAGTCCCGCCATGGCGGGATTGAGGACGTTTTGGGCTTGACAACGCAGCCATCAGAATTTGCAGCCGATCGCAGTCCCGCCCTGCGGGATTCTCGGACAGCCTCCTATCTTCCAATGGGTTATTGTTTCTTGAGCCATGTAACTCAAGGGGCGGAGCTGTGTAAAGTTGTCTTCTGAGAACAATCTTTCTGCTCTTCTACTGAGGTCACAAAATAGTTTACGTTAGTTCATCTGTATACTTTGAATTGAAAAAATATTTCAACACCCACACTCCCAGCCTTCGCGGGGATCGTTAGAGGCACAGAGAGCAGAGAACTAAAAGATTCGTAGAGGCTGGGACCACGAATGCACGCTCAAAATAAAAGTGGGGATCATGTAACGAATGAAAGAAGCTGGCTTATTTCATCCATTACCTTGACCCCACTAATCCCAACACTTTAGCGTTGTGTTACCCGCTCCGCGGGTATTTTGAGCGTATATTCAATACTGTAAAGTTTTTCCCTGCGACCCCTGCCTGGCCCGTTAAATGTATTTTTTTCTATTTAACTGGGCTGTGCTCGAGTGAGCGAAGCGAACGGGCGTGGTGAAAAAGTTTTTTGTTCCATGTTTACAGAAATGATTATTTACTCACCACTCCCAAAAAATATTGAACACACATTACCTAAGGTTGAAGCCTATCTTCAATCCAGGTGAGACGTTCTTTTTGCCTATCTCTTTGGAAGTCTTGCAAGAGAAAAGCCTATGCCCTTGAGTGATGTGGATATTGCAGTTTATCTTTCGGAAGACACAGATATTTTTCAAAATAAAATGGATATTCTGGGAAAATTAATAGATATTTTGGAG
>JAFDAP010000544.1 GCA_019313765.1 Deltaproteobacteria bacterium
CAGTTGTCTTGTTACTTACCTTGTCCAGCCAGTTTTCTTTAAAATCCACCAGGGCCTGTCCATAATCCGTCCTGCCTAACATTATCCCGAGCCCGACACCCTTTTGAAGCATTTCCAAAGCCTCTTCAACCGGGTACTCCTCGAATATCCGGCTGACCTCCACCAGGTTGGAACAAAAGATAAAGGAACTGACTCTGGCCACCTCCTCATTCAGGCCGTAGAGAAAAAGCAGCATAAAACGTGCTACTGCCGCTACGGAACGACTCACATCACAGAGGACCACAAGATCCGGCCGGTCAATCTTCTTAGCTTTCCACTGTGGATTAAAAATAAGTCCCTGGTAAGCCACGTTTTCCCGAAGGGTCTTTTTAAAATCGAGTGCGCCCCTCTTTGAGGACTTTCTTCTTCTTGAATGAAGGCTGTTCAGGCGTTTGACCATCTTTTTTATAATGACGTGCATGCGTTTAAAGTCCTGTTGCTCCAAATTGGACAGCCTCACGTCTCTTAAATACCTTTCCAACATCTTTTCGGTTGCAGATCCTGCAAAAAGGGAAAACTGCTGTTCAACAAAATTTCTCACATTTTCAAAAAGCAGATCCCTTACCCGTTTCAATGCGCTTACTTTTTGTTGAGAGGAAACGTCATGTTCCTTTGAAAACCTTTGTATGTCCCTGTCAAGGCCCTCCCCTCCCATGCCCTTCAAAATCCTCTGAATGTACATGCTCTTCTGGGTGAAAAACCAGATCCCGCTTATCTCTATTTCCTGAGCAGCTTCTCTCATTGACAGGGAAAGGCCCGTATTGTCCTGTGAAAGAAGCATTCGGGTCAGGGGGGCGTCTTCTTTGTCGGGTTCTATGGCAGGAGTTGAAATGGAATCTGTTTCAGGGTTTGAAAAGCCGTCAGGAGAAAAAAAACGATCAAAGCATGAATAAAAGATCTCCTTTTCATTGCGGGTTTTTGCAAGGGTAACAGACAGGGAATCTTTCAATATTCGCCTGTTGTCATAGCCCATCATCTTAAGGGCGTTCATGGCGTCTATGCTTTCCGATACTGATATCCGCACACCTGATCCTCGAAGGGCGGTGATAAAATTTTGAAGGACATGCTCCATGATTTCAGTTTCACACCTTACTTCAGGGCCTTTTCCGCAAAATCGTAAAGGCGTTCCCGAACAATCTCGATATCCTCTTCGAATTTTAAAACCACATTAAGTGTGTCCCTGATAAGGTCCTGGTCAAGTTGGGAGGAATGAAGAAGGACAAGGACCCTTGCCCAGTCAATGGTTTCGCTCACGGACGGAAGTTTTTTCAGGTCTAAGTTCCTGACCTGCTGAATAAAAGAAACCAGCCGGCCGCGGAGGTCTTCCGAAAGATCGGGCACGCGGACCCGAATGATTTCTCTTTCAAGCTTGGGCTCAGGAAAAGGGATAAAGAGATGCAGACACCGGCGTTTAAGGGCTTCGCTCATTTCCCTGGTGTTATTGCTTGTCAGAAACACAAAGGGCTGTGACAGGGCCTTTATGGTGCCGATCTCGGGAACAGAGACCTGAAAGTCCGACAGAATTTCCAACAAAAATGCCTCGAATTCCTGGTCCGATTTGTCCACTTCATCCACCAAAAGTACCGCACCCTCTTTTTGACGGATCGCATTCAACAGGGGCCTTGGTTCGAGAAAGTGATTGGAAAAAAAGATGTCATCATACTGGTGAAGTTTGGACATGGATGCAGCCAACCCTTCCGCTCCCTTTAAAACATCGCTCAACTTGTCTTTCAAGATTTGGGTGTACAATAACTGCTTCCCGTATTTCCATTCATAGAGCGCCTTTGATTCGTCAAGCCCTTCATAGCACTGAAGCCGAATGAGCGGAATGTCGAGATAAATGGCCGCTATTTTTGCAAGCTCGGTCTTTCCGACCCCTGCAGGCCCTTCCACTAAAATGGGCTTGTCCAGGTGATAGGCAAGATACAGGGTAGTGGCAATCTGCCGGCTGCACACATAACCTGCATCTCCAAATCCCTTTTGGATATGTTCAATGGTCTCAAATTTTTTGTTATGATGCAGTTTCATAAAATTCCCCACCTTAAAAGCCTAAAATTCTCCATCAACGATGTTCATGAAATTAAGGCGTATCAGCTCCGCACATTTCTGACTCAGTTTTAGTGTCAATTGCTTCTGCTCTTTTTTTTCAAGTCCATT